>JAQYWP010000088.1 GCA_029379285.1 Rhizonema sp. PD38 | reverse complement strand
TTCTAAGTATTTATTTATCTTAACATAGTTGGATTTTTCTACGCCGACTTACTTATGCTATAAAAAAACGAGCAAACCTTCGCCCAGGAGTGAGAGGTTGTTTGTAGCATCGTCAACAGTAATGAGAAAACAAAGCGAATAATAAATCGCTTCAATGAAAAATGAAAAATGCTTCGTCTGAAACAGATAACTGGCAAGAAGACGATCATTTTTTACAGTTTTTTTCCACGGTATAGGTAAGTTAGTGGCTGGAAAATCTCCAAGTAAGTTAAGGAAAGGAACTCTAAAGAGTCATAACCTAAAAGCCAATTATCTCCTATACGTTGTCTTAAATAATCTAAAGGCGTTTCCACATTTCTTGAGAAGTTAGTTGACAGGGTTCGTCAGATAAAAATATAGTCTTTTCTGGTTCCGAGAAAATATCGTCATTAGCAAACCAGTGGGCGACACCAAAACCAGCTGCACGATTATTGTTTGTAAGGTAGGCGCTAAGTTTCAATCCAGCACGCTTCCCTACTGGTGTTTCAAATACAGTTGAGAAAACAGCATCAATTTCGTACTTTTTACTTGGAGTTTAGACTAATTTTGCTTTCCAAACCACCAAACCCTTATCCAGACAGGCTTTCCTAATTTACAAGCTTGTTTAGATTCCCAAGTCTAAAATGCTTGCTACATAGGGGTTGTAGCCTGAAAAATAGAATTTAGTCTAAACTCCAGTTGTACAGAACTAGCGTAAAAGTTTTGGAGAACCTGCGATCGCAGATTTAATCACAAAAATGCCTTGCCAACCCGCTTGATAACAAGCCTTTAATTGAGATAAATTTGCTACTGATTCATCTGTGCGGACGATTGACTGTAATTTTAGCAATGCCATCAGCTTTGTGATAAAGAATGTCTTCGTACTGTTTAGCAATTTCCCATTTGATTTGGTTCATGTTTGCAGTCATCATGGCTATTCTCCTTGAATAAAATTGTTTACGTGTTTCCAAAGTAAATCAGATGATTCAATCAGCGGGGCATGGCTTGTTTCCAGAATCTTTAAAGTTGCATTTGGTATACTACTGATTAGCAAAGATGCAAGTGCTAAATATTTTTTGTCTCTAGAACCAGCAATTACTAATGTTGGCGCTTTTATGTCTGTTAACTGATGCCAAATTGAAGGCATGATTCCGGTACTAAAGTATTTGAGACTGTTAGCTAATCCAGCCCGCTGAATAGGTAAGCGCCGTGCTACTTCTAGGGCAATAAAATCTGTACCTCGTTCAGCAATTCCTTGAAAAATTGGTTGAGATAACCATTGAGTTAGGAAATCAACAGGCTCTGAACTGAGAACTTTTTGTGCCAGTTGCTCATCTGCTTTTGCTCGCGCTTGGCGGTTAGCTTCTTCTTTAATTCCAGCAGTGGTAGAAACTAGAATTAGTGATTGAAGTTGCAGAAAATTTTTGACCGCATATTGTAGAGCTAAACGTCCACCCATTGAGTAACCGAACAAATGAATCTTACTTTGTTCTAAAGAATGTAACCATTCTTCCAGTAAAGCTACTTGTGCATCTGTTTGGAAAGCGGTTGTATCCTCAAATTGAGTTTGTCCATGACCGAGTAAATCGGGAATTAAACAGCGGTAGTTAGTGAGAATGGCATCTGGTAGAGTTAAGAAGTCATGACTACTGCCGGTAAACCCATGCAAAAATACGATTGTTTCTCTGTGGTATTGACAAGAATCAAGGTAATGAAATTGACCTAGAGGATTGCTGTAGCAGCAAGATTGTAGGTAGCCATCGCGTAATCGATTTTTGCGGACGGTCATAAACAACTTACTCCCTAAACACTTGGCAATAATGGCATTTCATGTTTCTGTAACTCCAAGACAATTTGAGAATTCAAAGCTTGATGCAGAGAGTAATTTTTCTCCCGTTCAGTTGTTACTTTAATCACAGCATGGCGCTGATTATTAATAGCAGTTTGGTAAGTGGCTAGAAATGCATCCGTTGTTTTTGGATGATAGTAGTCAAGTCCAAACATTTGAGCTATATGCTTAAACTCGACTTGATGAGAGACTCCAAAATAAGGTTCAAATATATCCTAAAACTTAGAAATTGGTAAGAAAGAAAAGATTCCACTACCATCGTTGTTAACTACTACAATTATCAGCGGGAGAGAAAGCGATTTCAGCAAGACAAGTGAATTCATGTCATATAGAAAAGATAAGTCTCCAATAAGAACAGTAACAGGTGAATTCAAGCCAACAAACAGCAAAACCCGCCGCAGCGGCTATCGTGCCTTCAATCCCACTTGTGCCGCGATTTGCAGTTACTGCTACAGGAGAACCCTCACATGTTGCGTACATATCCATATCCCTAATCGGCATACTGTTGGCAAGAAAAAGTCCATGTTGTTGAGGGATATAACGGGAAATCATTCGTGCTACACTAGGTTCACTGATTTCCTGAGATTGTCCGAGAAAATCATCAACACTTTGATTAACTAATTGAGATTGCTGCTGTAGTTGCTTTACCAATCGTGGATTTTGAGATTTCCCAATGGTAGGTAGTAGCTGTTGGCAAAATAGGGAAATGTTAGCATCAATTCGTAATGAAACATTATGAGCTGGATCGTGGCGGAAAGGGTCATCAATGACTACAACATAATTTTGTGGTTGATGTTTTTCGAGCAGTTGCATAAATCTTTTGGATGTTATACGACTACCAATTTGTAAAACGGTTTTTAGCGGCTGTCTGAGATTGCAAGAATCTATCAACAAGATCTGGTCAAAATAATGAATCACATTTTGAAGTGAACTTTCCAGACGTATTTTTGATTGAATATCGGTAAATACAGGCCAATTTAGTTTTTCGGCTAATTGAGCTACAGCTTGAATATCAGCATCAGACTTTAATTGACATACAGCCAAAATTCCCGTCTGAGTTTGATTAATGATGTCTGTAACTTGGTTAATACTAACTCCATTTGGCACCACTTGGGAAGACGAATATTGAGTATATGGTTTTTGCTGTTCAAATCACCGACTTAAATCGGTCAAATAAGTATCTGCAATATATGCATTTGAGGGAGCTAAAGGAGAAGCTGATGTCATACATGAACTTCTTACATGCTACAAACAATATATTTCCCATTATTTAACTAAAGATTGTCGAGTCATGGAATCCCGACGATCTTGGATAAACAATACAGCAATGCCGCTTGTAACCACTGCAAAGGCTGACGGAATAAATGGTATCCATAGCCCTTGCGTGAAAAGCGCGATCGCGCACACTCCATATAAAATGACAACTGTCGCAAATATGGCGCTTCCCTTCTCTGAGAGGGAACGAACGCGCCAAACAAACAGGCTTCCAACTACAGACCATCCACATATCCAGAGAATATCGCCCCAGAAAGGCAAAACCCAAAGAATTGGGCGATTATCCAAAACTGCACTTAGAATTTGGCTGACCATTTGCGCTTGTATAAATACTCCTGGTATTGCTTGGTAATTTTGCTGTGCAGCACTGTAGGGAGTTGACCACATATCGCTGATGGTGTTTGCGGTTACTCCAATCAGAACTACCCGATCTTTAAATAAATTGGGATTAAGTTTACCACTTAATACATCTTCAAGGGAAACTTTTTGATAATTAGCATCACGGTAGTTGACAAGTATTTGAAATCCGCCCAATTTAACTCCTTCCTGGTAGCCACCACTATGACCAGGTTTTAAGCGTTTAAATACTTTAGAGCCAAACTGTACGTAATCTTCATTAAGGTTAGATTGAATATTTTCGGAAAATAAGTAACCAGCCGCTAATTGAAACGAGAGCGAATAAGGCGTTTCACATCTCGAAGAGGTATCTTGATCTTGCGGCATCGCCAGAATTTGGCGACGGAATATCCCATCTGAATCATTAACTGCATCAGAAAAACCCTGACGTTCTACAGGTACTTCTTTAGGAGGTTTAACACCTTGGGGGTCATATTCACTATCGCGGCTTTTACAAACGACAACAACATTATCTTTACTAAGTTCAGGAGAAAGTTGTATCGGCTTTAATTTATTTGGGGGATCAACAAAATCTCGATAAATATCCAATCCCAAGACTCGCGGTTGATACTTTTGTAATTTGTTGAGTAGTTTAGCTAGCGTACTATCCGAGATAGATTTCAGTCCCACAGTCGTCTCTTGTCGAGACTGAATGTCTTTTTCAGTAATTTCGACCACTGTTACTCTTGAATCTGCGTCCTCCTGAGGTCGCTGTCGTAGCATTTGGTCGAAAGTTTGCAGTTCTATATTCTCGAAAACTCCCAAGTATCTCAAGCCTAATGTCGAAATAGTTACAAGAAAAGTACTAAATAGTACAGTCCAAAGTTTAGATTTTGGAGTTGCAATTTTACGTTTTCTTGGAACTGCATCCATCATAAATTTAGTATTATCAAAATTGTCACGCAGTTCTTGCCATGTAGTCGGAACAGTTGTCAGATTTTGACAGATAACTGGCAACCAACTGGCACAAGGAAAGTCGTTCTCTAACCCCTGAAGTCTTTCTCTTGCTTCTCGCATAGCTAAGTACAGTGTATTGCCACCTGCAAAGGCAACTAGAAAATTTTTCAAAAATTCTTGTGCTACTAAATCTGGTACTGGTTCCCGCATGACAATCATCTGGGGAATGTTCAAATCAGCGAAATTTCGCGCCAAACCAATTCCATCGCAGGAGTTGAAAATTGCCAGTTTTAAACCGCGTGTAATTGCTGTCTTCAATGCATTTTTCAACTGAGGAATTGTTAAACTTTCTGTTTGATTGATGTAAATTTTTCCGTTCTCCCCATCTGTCTGACTAGCGCTATGTCCTGCAAAAAATAGAAGATCCCAATCCTGATTCCATAGTTGCTCGTCAAGTTTTTTCCGTGTTGGTTCTACAAGAAACGTGGTTTGAGCATCTGTTAAACCTCGTAACAAAGAGCCGTCTTTATCAATGTCAATACCAACTCTGTTGCCTAGAATTGCCAAAATCTTGACTTTACCTGTAGGAGATTTTTGTAATACTTGAGGAGATGCATACTCATGATTGCTCAAAGCTAATTCAGCTTTTGGGTAATCCTCAAAAAAATCCCACAGTTGCCAAGGCAACCGATGCAGTAATACTATATTCGTTTCAATAATAACTCTAATTTCATCATCCCGATTGAGTAGAGTCCGCATCTGTCGCTCAATATTCTGAAATGACTCAAATTTCAACCAAGCATTGATACTTCTTTGTAGTTGTTGACAGACTTCATCAAAATCATTTACAGAAATATTAGTAATATCTTGTAAATGCACTTTTATACGTTGATTGCTACCCAAACGTTGATGAACAGCTTTGTAAAGTAACTGCCACCTTTGGTAGAGTTCGCTTAGTTGTGGTGCTGCTGGTAGGCTTCCTGTTATTTTAAAAAGTTGATTATGATGCCAAAGTTGAGCCATAACAACAGGGAATCCTTTATTTAAATCTCCTCCCAACAAGCTGAAGACGACTAGCTTACTCATTTGTCCAACAGCTATTTGTCAACTATTAATATAGCACTCCGTGGAGGATATTGTGAAAATGTGTAAGTAGGTCGGCACAAAGAAATATAATTGGTTGGAGCCGTCATTTGTCCTTTCTCATTGCTCACTGGTTTCAAAGGTATTTACGAGTCGCCAAGCCTGTTATATTTATTTCCACTCTCTTACTTATACGGGAGTTATTACGGTAAGTTTTATGACAATAGCTAATCACTAAATCACAAAATTTTCTGTCATTTGATAACCATCAAGAATGACTTGGATGCTGAAACTTTCTCCCACTTCACCTTCAAAGAGCTTCAATTGCACGTAGTTATCTTCAACTCTTGCTTGTACTTCCTGAATTACGTCTTCTTCAAATGAAAGCAAAACTAGCTTGATATTGTTGGGTAGGTATTCGTCACCAATAGGATGTAGTTGTACGCGGATACTAACCTGTTGGTTAGCGAATGGGATCAATGCAACGAGTAGCATAACTTTTTGAGACTCGATTTCCGCTCCCAAATCAATCACTTTAGCTCGTTTTATACTAGAAGTACTTAAGCTAGCACCACTTCTAAAATTAAAAGCTAGACTGCTGGAAGTTGAGTTAAAAAATGTCTCGATCGCTTGCCAAGAAGCGTCATAAATGCCAGTAAGCCAATTACTTAGATTTACTTGCCCTTGAGAAGAAAGCGATCGCTGCTGCCGCTGTTGATACAATCCTTGCCGCCACTGCTCTTTTTCTAATAGCGCTCCCCAAGTTTTAAATGGCACTTCAAGTCTGGGAAATGTTACTGTCTGAGCTAAACGTTGCTGTAGATTTTCAGCTTGAATCGTCGGTAATTCTGGTAGTGGAGATACAAGAGCTTTAACTTCCTCATCCACACAAAATTGGTAACTTATCCAAAAAGCATTGAGATCTTTTGTTAAATGCCGCGCATCCAGACAATAAGTCCTATCCACTGAGTCGTAGTGTGCTAGCGATTTGAGTTCGGTACGGGTTGTGTAACCCCAAATCCGCACCCACTCGCCATCTGGTTTGACTTGCGCTGCTAAGTAATAATCTCCTGCCCAACTAAGAATATCTACCCATTCCTGAGGGACTTCTAATTCACTATCATCAATTGCCTCACTGGGGATCAACACAACTCGTCTATCACCTAACAAAATTGCAGTGCCATTGACAAATTCCCAAAAAGCTGGAACACCAGGGGAACTATACCAAACACTTGCTTCCGAAGCATATTCAGTTTTTACCCAATTTAAAAATACATGGAGGCAAATTTGATTGATGTAAGCACACCAACGACTATTATGAGTAGCATAAACCTGGCTTTGCTGCCAGAACTGCGACTGGATTTCTGGTGTTATTTCTAACACCCATTCCCTTGGATCTGCAAACGCGTAAGTCATTTTTACCACCTAGTGACAATTACCGATTCATGTCGAAATCTCCAAACTGATTTCTTAACCATTCTTCTAAAGCAATACTCATATCTTTAATTTGGTTGGGATTTACAGGAATATTCAAATCCCGACTCCATTGGATTAATGCTGCAAGCATTGATTCTCTACCTTTAACCAGTTTGCGAGATATTGTCGGCTGACTCATCTGCAACTGCTGCATAATTTGCTGCTGAGTCATTTCCTGTTGGTAGTAAAGCTTGAGTACTTCTTGGGATTGTCTATCCAGACTTTGTAAAGATTTTAACAATACAGCAAACATTTGAGATCTTTGGTTTTGTCGCTCTTGGAGATTCTCTTCGGCGATCATATCAACTAATGGTGAGTCAGAGTCAGGGTCTGGTAAATCTAGGGTTTGGTTAGTATCACCGTCTAACTGCAAAGCATTTAGAGATTTAACAGGTGGAAACAGGTAAGCACGCAGGTAGAGAACTGTCTGATTTAACCACTGTTTAATTGTCTGTACTTCGCATTGCTCAGTAGATTGAGTCAGTTGAGTTTGCCTTGAGTGGTTGTAAAGGTTGGCGATCGCGAACCACAGTTGAGGAGTTGGTTCCGGTAGTGCCTTTGTGCCTCCTGGTTGCTTCTGAACATACAGTTCTTTGAAACAAGTCCAAGCTAAACGATATTGAGCGATCGCACTTTGTGATAATCCAGCATTACTAAGAGCTTCTAGGAGCTGCTTTTTGCTCACTTTGCGTAACAATGCCCAATTGCTGCAAATGTCGGCTTCCTGGCGTTGACGTAAAATAATTCTCAGCCGACTAGAAATTGCCATAATGGCATAGGCTTTTAAGCTAGAGGATTTTTCTGGATTGAAGTCTTTGAGGATTGTTTCTACTTCTGCATTCGCCATTTGGAAATAATCAGCCATACCATATTGACTGTTCGCAAATTTGGTAACTGTTTTTTGTGCGCTCCAATAACATGCTTCTTGTAAATAAGCCAAAAGATGCATTTTGGCAAGATTACTGGATTGCAATCGCTCCTGCTTATACCAATGCAGTGCCCAAAAGTTTTCTGCGTTAGCAACTTCTGGTGAGCGCTCCAAGCAATTTTGGATACTTCGACGCAGTTTGATATCAACCAACCATTTACTGAATCTGTCTCTTTCTAAATGAACGAATGTTGAAAACATCTCCGTAATTTCTCGGCGAGGACGCATAAGCAATTAAAAATTTAAATTGAGCCGAACTAATCGCTAGACTTTATCCATTTAGGCAGCATAGCCCAAAGTATCAACATCCAACCAAATGTGATCGAACTTCCACCAAATGTTACTACTTTTCGATTATTCCGCTGTCCTCCCTAGAGAGGAGTGGCAATGCAAGTGCCCTCTGCTGTACATCATTTAAAAGCGGTTCGCTGCTTCCCTGATTTGACCTACTTTGGTCTCAATACGGTTTCAAGTCCGATCCGCTTATAACCCCACTCAACCAGTAGCAAGTACGATTGCCACAGATGAAAATTTTGAGGGTTTGGCTGCGAGTTTCTTTGAGGTATGTTGCGCTCCTAATGATAATTGGGAGTCTAGTATCTGACCAAACTACATCTCTGGTAAGTAAGTCATCAGGACTAGGGGGTAAAACGCCGCGTCCGGTGACAGTGAAGTTGCTGCTCCCAACGTCTGCAAAGGCAGCGTAATTATACTGTATAACACCCTAGGGTGAGGAATGTGGGTGACCATTATCATTGCTCACAAGTAAATAGTTGAGCTACTTCTGGCTTGGTAACTTTACCCATTGCGTTACGTGGTAACTGATCAAGTATGACAATCTTAGTTGGGATCTTATACACGGCTAATATATCCTTGGCCCAACTTCTTAGTGCTGACAACGTCAAACTGACTCCTTCAATGAGTACCAATGCAGCACAAACACGTTGGCCCCACTCAGGATCTGCAACACCAACAACGGCACATTCCTGAATATCCACATGCGTAAGCAGCACGGACTCAATTTCTAAAGCTGATACCTTATAGCCACCAGTCTTGATAATGTCTACAGAGCTTCGACCGAGAATGCGGTAACTTCCATTTTCTACAACTGCAATATCACCAGTGCAGAACCAGCTATCACGGAAAGCTTTCTGAGTCGCTTCTGGTTTTCCCCAATACATTAGAAAAACGCTAGATCCACTGACTTGAATCTCCCCTGGTGTTCCTGGTTCAACTAAATTGAACTGCTCATCTACAAGCCTAACCTTTGCACCAGGTAGGGGTGTGCCTACGTATCCTGGCAATCTTTGCTCATGGAGTGGGTTGGATAAAGCCATCCCAATTTCGGTCATTCCATACCGTTCTAAAAGCATTTGACCACTGATGCTCTTCCACTTTTCAAGAACCTGGACAGGTAAAGCTGCCGAACCTGAAACCATCAGACGTAATTTAGCACAAGTATTGGACATGAGATGTTGCAAATCACTTTCTGCAGCTTCCCAGGTTGTAATTAGCTTAGTATAAATTGTTGGTACCGCCATAAACAAACTCAACTCACTTTCGATTATGCGTGTCCAAACTACTTGTGCATCGAATAAGTCGAGCATCTCACACCTAGCACCAGCCCATAGAGCACAACTGAGCACATTAATAATCCCATGAATATGATGGAGCGGCAGGACATGCAGAATCTGATCTTCTGATGTCCATTCCCAGGCTGAAACTAAACTCGTAATTTGAGCTTGAATATTTTGATGGGTTGTCACTACACCTTTAGGTTTGCTCGTTGTACCACTTGTGTAGAGGATCATTGCAGGTCGATCAATGCTAACCACAGGTAGATTATCAACTCTTGCATCGAACATTTCTGTGGTCAGGATAAATCTTATATCCTTACTTTGGGCAACTGGACGTAATATAGTCTCAAAATTCGGATGGGCGATGATGATCGTTGCTCCTGAATCTGAAATCACATATTCCAACTCTCTAAGTGGATGTGAGACACACAGAGGAACTGCTATGCCACCGGCACGCCAAACACCCCATTGGGTTGCGACATACTCAAATCCTGGAGGTATAAGAAAGGCAACACGCTGCTGTTGTAAATCGTTTACATCGTCCAGTATGTAAGTGGCAACCTGATTAGAGGCATGGAGTAAATACTGATAAGTAAAAATGCCTTCTGTCGCAATGATAGCCGTTTTGTCTCCATATTCTCTTGCTCGGGCAAACAGTGGAATATCCAAGATAGTCCTCCAACAAAGAAATGGCACTTAGCAGCAATCTTAATCCGAACAGACTTTTTTGGAAAATTTTTTTGGGAGGAGCGCTTCCTTCCATGAACTGGTGTTCCGAACAGAAGAATGAAAGAAAATCTTTAGATTGTAATCCATGCTAGAGCGATCGCCCAGCGAGCGATGACAGCGATTAGGGTTAATGAAGCCTATCAAGCTCACGCTCAAAAACCTGCTCCTCTGTCGCATTCAACCGCCAGTACGTGAGCAAAACAGTAGAAGTAAATTAGGAAGCGAGTGAAGATTTTGAAGATTATCTCAAAACTCAACGATAAAATTAGATATAAATTGAAAGTCAAAAATTTTTGTGACAATGACTCATCAATATTCGGTTGAGCAATTACCAAAACAACTAGAGCGTATTATTCAGGAAGTGGAGAAGAGCGGTTCTGCACAGATTACCCGTCAGGGAGAGCGGGTAGCGGTAATTCTCTCTGCGGCTGAATACGATCGCCTACTGCATGAGAAGTTGGGTTTTGGAGAGGCGCTAGAACAATTCCGCCAAGAATACAACGTTGTAAGCGATCTTTGATGACAATCAAGCGATTAAACTTCAGCCTAAAAATACTTGATTTTATACATTGCGGGGTTATCTCCGCCAACAGTTAAAAGATTACACTGGTGCGGTCAATTACAATCAATTAATTACACTTTTGAAGTAGGAGAATCAAGGAGTTACAGCTTACGAACAGTTGTAAGATAGCAATATATACGTTTTAAATAGAAAGGCAAAATTAAAAATAACTATGTTAAGAAATATAAACAAGACTCAAACCCTTTCTGATCATTGCCTCTTGCCAGATTGCTAGCGTGCCTTTTCCTAACGACAAGTTTTCACGCCAACCTACTTATCACATGAATTCACATTTAGGTAAATGAGTGGCTATTTAGGAGTTTAGTCTTACTCCCCTTAAGTACTATTAGCGCCTAATACTGACTTACCAAAATTAAGACACAAGACTAGTAATGCTACGCGGAATTTAAAATTACTTCTTGAAACATTAAATAAGCTTGAATTGTAGACTTAAGAGCAATTTCGTATAGTAGCTTTATTTCCGCGCCTGGTGTACTAGTAAGTTCTTAATTTGCAATTCCTCAAATGCAAAACTCATATTTTAGAAACTCTTCTAAATATCATTAGAATGTTGCAAGTATGCATGTGGTGAGTTTGGAACAACACTGCCTTTCACTTGAGGGAGAATAGACAAAGTCAATACGGTAGCTACTAAGAAGCTTATAGTAACAGGAATAATTTCAACGGCTCTCTTCATTTTCATTTCTTTAACCTCAAAATAATCAATCATAATTAGTTATACAAAGCATGTGAAGGGGAATTCGCAATTTATTTGTCCAGAGAGAGAAAAAATAGTATCAATGGACTAATTGAACTTTGAAACACCCTGTCTCCTGGCTCATTGTTAGGAGATCAACTTACGCATGCGCGATGCCGTTGGCGAAGCCTCTCGAAGAGAAGGCAACGGCTTAAGCCGTATCGCCGCTCCTCACAAATTAACCGTTTCTACAATTAAGACTGCCCGACTTGTCAAACGGTTCAATCGAACTGCTAAATTTTTTAGGCAGGAGTAGGGGCAGGATTTACAGATTGATTTTAAAGCCAATAAGTTAATCGGCAAAACCTGCCCGTACAGAAGTCACTCTACTTGTTAAAGTGCTTTTCTTTACGTTATAACCTTCAGAGAAAATCTTGTCCTGTGGGAAACGCTAAGTAAATGGCAAATATGAAATTGCTTCTCTATCGCTATAAATTGGAGTTCGTGCCCGCAACCACCAGTTATTACGGCAGTGTTGTCAAACCGCAATACTGAATCCGTATAATTGTTTCTTACACTTAGATTCCCTCAGTATTGTATCGAAATTTTTTTCAAAAATCAAATAGGAATTTTACATATAACTCCCTTATACCGTCTGCTGTCTCCTCAATTGATAAGCAAGTGCCACCCATTCGTGCGATCGCTCACAATCGATGGCTTTAAATCCGACTGCTCTGAGGGCTGTGTCTACTGCATCCTCATAATCAGCGGTAAAACCTGCTAAAATCACGAGTCCACCGGATGTATCATCATGACATAGAGCTTGGCGAAAGTCAGAGGCGAGGGCGATATGTACTCGTGCTAGGATATTGCAAACAATGAGGTCAAATCTCTTTGTCGCGTCGATGCTGGGTACATTGTCGTGTCGCATATTCATCCAATGCCCCAGGTTACTGCCATGCCCCAGGCTTCCTTTCATCACCGTTACCTGTTCGGTTACCCCATTACGATGTACAGCATCCTGTGTTGAAACTACGGCAACGCTGTCGTTATCTACCGCTAAAACCGATGCCCCAAGCTTCGCCATTGCAATACTCAGAATCCCCGAACCCGATCCGAGATCGAGAACGTTCATTGCGGGGGGAACAACATAGCGTTCGAGCAATTTGAGGCAAAGAATTGTTGCTGGATGCAAACCACTGCCAAAGGCAAGAGTTGTCTTGAGTCTGATAACGACATCATCATCTGCCTCAGATTCATAGGGTAGCTCGTTCGTCAGCACCACAAACCGTTTACCAATTCGATGAACTAAAGAGTTTTTTTCTCCCACTTGTGTAGTCTCATCAACTACAGCCATTACAGGGGCATCGCATAATCCTGTACGTTGTAAAGGCGAGAGCAAATTCATCATTTTGTCTACGTATGCATTTGTGTAAACATCCTGGGCTAGATACAAACTCATAGTGAACGCCCATTGCGGTTGTTCTAAATCTTGGGCTACCGATGTGCTTGAATCAGAACCAGTATATTTCGCGATGTGAACATCACCCGTGTAATTAATTTCATTGAGTAGAGAACATACCCAATCAACCGCTTCAGCTGTTGTATTAAGGCTCAATTCCATCCACACCATCTTTTATTCCTTTTGCACAGCTTTTAAAGCAATTTTACTTGCTCTCGCGATCGCTCATATCATGTCCAGCCAGTGAATAGGGAAACGATTAATTTGAAATTCATATTTTTTCTAAACCTGATAATGCCAGCGCCTACGTTTCGCGGGCTAATGTGCATCGGCTTAACATATTGCCAAGAAATAAATGCCCAGCCGTCAAACTAGATCTCTCGTCGTAGTCGTAATATTCCCCAATACGGCTGGGCATTTATTTTTATGGATCACTCTTACGCCAACATTGGACATATCAAATACGAAAAAGGAGATTTACAGGGGGCGGTGGCACAGTGGCAGCAGGTAAACAAGCACTTCGACTTGCATGTGACTACCTGAAAAATAATCAGAGCTTTGCTGTTGAAACAACATTATCTAGTAATACGTACATTAAGTAGATTTATCCCTTATCCCAAGGATCGAACCCTCTGCGCGACTGGAAGGAGCAAGGGTTGATGACAGAGATTAAAGCCCTTTTGTGAAGTAAATCAGGAGAAGGTTAGATGAATCTTGAGGAAGCAGTGTTAGAAAGATTACGCCACTTACCTGTGGATAAACAGCAGCAACTATTATAATTTGCGGAATTTTTGTATCAAAAAACTACTCTTAAGACTCCTTTACAGACTGTTAGAGGATTATGTGCTGATTTAAAAGTAGATATTTCTGAAGAAGATATTGCTCAAGCACGTCAAGAAATGTGGGGTAATTTCCCCAAGGATATCGTTTAATGATATCGGTAGTAGCAGATACACACACTTTAACATAGGGAGCTTGTTTACTTCCCGGTCGAAATGGCATCACAATTGTTAGCAGTCCATACTGATTGATAATGTCATTTTGCACAATCAAGCAAGGACGGGTTTTTTGTGCTTCAGCCCCCACTACGGGGTCAAGTTTTACCCAACGAATTTCTCCTCTTCGATAAGTTAAATTACTCGCGGGCATTTATCCCATCCCCAACAACACTATCCCAAGCTGCAATTTCAGCTTGATAATCTGGGTTTTGGGCATCTTCTTTAAGAGCGGCAATCATTTGTGCTTCTATAATACGGCGACGGTATTCTACTAGTAATGCATTAATATAAGCACTGCGGTTGCCCTTCGCCTGCTGATCTACAAACTGCAAGATATCATCTTCCAAGGTAATCGTGACTTTTTGCATTAGTATTACTTTTTAGTAAGATATAATTATCATACCGAATTCACAAATAAAATTTTTTAGTACTTTTTACTGGGAGCAATGCGATTTTGTGAGATGGATCCAAAAACGAGCGATCGCCACCACCC
>JAQYWP010000779.1 GCA_029379285.1 Rhizonema sp. PD38 | reverse complement strand
CAAAGCTTGCTCTTGATGCACAGTCGATACTTTTAGCACTGTCACCGTCATTTCATGGTAAATCACGAGTAACAGGAAACCGATTGTTACTGCATAGAAGGCTGCGGTCAAAATATTTTGTACGTTCATTGGAAACTCCATTATTTTTATGATTGGCTTGTTTGTAGCGATCGCCATTTTCAATTTCTTATAAGCTTACTATTATTAATCCATCAAACAAAAAGCAGAACCTGCATGGCGATCGCATCAATTTTTCGCTCCTGTACAGCTTGCACTTCAAATAGTTGCTGGAGGATTTGTTCGACATTGCTTTCAACCGAATCCAACTGTTCGATTTGTTCCCAGAGTTGGGCGGCTTCTATTGAAAGCTCTTGAAGGGTGAAAGAATTGATGTTTTGTTCGATATTCATGGTTATATTTTTCATATTCAAAGATTTAGTTGCCTGCTCTACCACGGGCAAGCATTTATTTAGTAGCTGCTGTATGCCATATGTATGTAATCAGAACGTTCATATGCTTCTTGAGCAAGCAGTTCCAATTCCAAAGCTTCAGCATGATTCTGCTTTACCGTGTGAGCATTTGGATCGCGTTTTCGCAAAGTCTGCCGGATAGAGTACTCTATCCGGCGAGCTTTGCGCCTTTTTTCCATTTTGGTTGAGGAGCTAGGATGTGAAGACATTTGTTTTGTAGCTTGCGATTGATATGATATTTCTTCAACACGCGCATAGCGCGCGAAATCTGCCGGGGAGAGTACTCTCAAGGCGCGAGTTTTGCACAAAGTCTGCGTCAAAGCTACAGCCTAAGAGGTTGTTTGAAAAGGGTTGACTTGAGCCTCAAGTGTAACTCCGGGACGCGGTCTCAAATCCCAAAACTCCGATTCTTTCGTAACAGTTTCTCGGTAGCCAAGGTAGTGAAACACACGTTTGAGGACTTTTCAAACATCCTCTAAGGGATACGCTTCCCCCGGCGCTAAAGGTTTGGAAAGCGATCGCATCTTTATCTACAAGCCTGAAGACATGCCAATGTATTGGAAAAAACAACAGCCTTGGCAGTTAGAGCAAGAGCAAAATCTCCTGTATGTGGCTTTAACACGTAGTAAGTCAGAGCTATTTATTGTGGGAAACCCTGAGTGGTATTCTCAAAGGACTTCCACTGGAAAAAAACAAACCCTACAGTAGTAGGGTTCAGAGCGGAGTGTCGAGTGGACTAGTCTTGCGGCGGCGTAATCTGAACGATTCGGAACCGGAGTTCACCCTCGTCAGAATGCCAACTGATCGTCGTCGTCTGTTCCCCAGCTATGGGCGCAGACTCGATCTGGAAACTGCCAGATTCCACCCACGCGCCATCGCTGTCCACCGCGCCGGGGATGACCTGCCGGAATGCAGGACTGTCCGGACACCTCCCTTCCAATACGTTGTATCGGATATGCCACTCAATCGAATTGAGTACGGAAGTTGCGAGTCCGTCTGTTGCGCCGTCGTGAAAGATTGCCATGGTCTTGCCCTTTTGGTAGGTTGTCACAAGGAACGGCTGTAAAGCCGTACTCGCTCGCTATCTAGCTAGAACTTTCTTGAATTGCACAAAGAGCAAACAAAGGGAACTTTTAGATAAGTTTGCTGACTCATAGGCAATACTAACAAAGGCTTTCACACGTATCTCGCTTCAATTTCTATATAGTTATCCGGGTAAACAAAATATCTTTCACAGTTGGCTCTAGAGGAACGGTAACGCTACTAATATTACCTTTGATATCAGTTAAGAAAGATATAAGTTGTGGTTTATCATCCAACTCAGATTCAATAAAAATATCATAGTGGTAGTGTTCCAATTTATATACAGTTGAATTATAGGTTGCTGTTAAATGGTTTTCATTAATTGAAACTGATAAGGCACCGTATGCTGGATTCTCAAAATCACCTGTATAATCCTCTAGAGGATGAGAAGGCTGAGTTCCACTTTTACGGGCATATATGATTGATAATGCGGCTTTTGCTTTCTCTTCTTTGGCTTGAGCGTATCTTTCCCTCATTCGTTCATTCCAAGGTGATTCGTCTAAAGCGAGTAAGAAATCGCATACATAATAAGTTACAGTATGTATTACTGGATTTTGCTCTAAATTAGTTAGAACTACTATGCCAATATTGTCTTGAGGTAGCAAAGTTGTCCGCGCCGCAAATCCATCAATATTACCGCTATGCTGAATTAAATTATGACCTCGATAAACGCTAATAAACCATCCCAAACCATAAAAATAATGAAAAATCTCGTTAAATTGTAGTCGTTGTGGAGTCACAAATTGTGGGGAATGCATCTCTTCCAGATGAACTGGTGAGATAATTTGTTTGTCGCCATGTTTACCCTGATTAAGATGAAGTAAAAGCCAGTTAGCCAGATCAACAATGTTGGAATTTATCGAACCCGCAGGGTCAGAAACATCAACATTACAAAAGGGCATTTTCTCAACTTTGTCGTCTTTTTCTCGATAAGGAAGTGCAAAATTATCCGCTTTCTGGGTTTCCTCAATAGAGAAATTACTAGTTCTCATTTCTAAAGGATTAAAAATTTCTGAAAGCACAAATTCTTCCCAACTACTCTGTGCAATTTCACCAACTAAGTAGCCAGCGACCATGTACATCAAATTTTGATACTGAAAAACAGTACGCAATTCGTGAGTGGGTTCGAGATATTGTAAGCGGTCCAATATCTCTTTACGGGTCAAGGAACTTTTGAACAACATGCGGTCGTGACGGGGTAAGCCAGAGCGATGAGTTACGAGGTCACGAGGTGTGATATGTTCAGTTGCATAGGAGTCATAAAGCTTCAAAGTGGGCAGATAATTTCTGACAGGTTTATCCCAATCTAATAAGCCACGTTCTGCTAGGATACTCATCGCCATTGTGGTGAAGGGTTTGGTGGCAGAACCAATTGCGAAAAGTGTTTGTGGTGTAACCATTAAATTTTGTTCGACCGAACGCAATCCAAAGCCTTCACAAAAAATTATTTCGCTATCTTTAACGCTAAAGCAAGTTCATCAAATGGCTCGCTTTTAGGACGTAATGATTCAATTAACCAAATGCCTTCTTCTCGCAATCTTGGAATTAACCCAGCAAATACGACAGATGATTTCCCACTGCCACTTGCACCAATCACCGCAACCAAATTTTGGTGGTGAGCCATTTCAAACAATTCATGAGTAAATTTCTCTCGTCCAAAAAAGAATGCTGCATCTTTTTCGCCAAAAGCAGACAATCCAAAGTATGGGTTAGGAGGAATATCGCCTGCTTCAAACTGAATATCAGCAGGATGAATCGATGTTGTCTTCAGTACTGGTGTTTGGTCTTCTTTTAATCCAACCAGTTGTGAGCAACCTAAATCAAAAGCAAATTATACTGTTTCTCCAGTACCTAAGGCGTCATAGAAGGCTACAGCAAAAGCAACTGCAGCTTTATCCCCAATGGTTTGATTCATACCAATGACATACTTAATGTGGATGTTTTCACTCTACCCGCCACCTCGGCACTCATCCATAAGGCTAGTGCTGACAGTGCTATCTATTGGGTGAATGATTCTCCTCTACTTGCGTACCTGGGAGTAAAACCTGTCCTCTCCAAATTTCAACCTACCCTCTATCCTCACGCACAGATTATGGCGCAATTGGAGCAAGTTGACCATCAACAAGGAGCCAAGCAACGCAACCGAGATGCTATTATCTTGGGTAATACGGCGACGCAGCAGGTTAAAAGTCTCACCCATACCCTGTGGTCAGCCGTGGTTTTGCTCGGTCCTGGGGAAATTCAGAAACCCCATCGCCACAATTCAGTTGCTGTTGACATCGTGATGGCTTGTGAACCAGGATGCTATAGACTGATGGGAGATCATCTCGACGACAACGGGGAAATTATTAATCCTGTACGGATAGATTGGCAAGCGGGAGCAGCCTTTGTCACTCCCCCAGTTTTATGGCATGGTCACTACAGTGAGTCGAGCCAACCAGCAATCGTGATGGCAGTCCAGGAAGCTGGATTATATAACTATATGCGAACGCTGGATATTCAATTTAGTCATGGGGCAAAAGGTGTTCATAACAAATCTTGAAGGGCTAAGGCATCGCGCAAGAATAACTTACCTAGTGAGTTGACAAAAATTGGTTCAGAAGGCAGAACTCATATCTTGCACCTGACCGGATAAACTCTGAATAGGCACATAAAGAGTATAAAAATGAGACATGAGAAAAAGAAATGAAATTAAGTATTGACAAGTTGTAAATATAACTATTAAGAAAGTGGAATTTCGTAGTTAGAAAAAATGTTTACTTAAGGAAGTAATAAGGCTTTGCGCCATCACATCCGGACAGCGATGCCTACGGCGAGCTACGAAGATCGCAAAGACTTCTGATTTAACATGGATTTACACTAGTGTCCAAAATATGAGAAAAAGGGCGTTGAAGTATATACAAATCAAGCAAGAAAAATGGTTTCAATTCTTGCCCACGCCCAAAAGGAATGAGGATTAAATAAGATCCAGAAATCGGACATGCAATAATAAACTGAATCTGTCCATTGAATTTTTCGATTTTATGACTCCGTATTCA
>JAQYWP010000778.1 GCA_029379285.1 Rhizonema sp. PD38 | reverse complement strand
ATACTCGCGGCGCTGGTCTACAATCACCACTATGTCAGGAACTTTCCGCATAGTTTTTATACCGCCTAAGTATTTCTGAAGCTTTGCCATTTCCCGACGCAGCATTGACGCTTCTTTTTTCGGCAATAAATCTAAAGCGCCTGTTTCTTCCCGACGTTCTAAGTCTTTTAGTCTGTCTGCGCGAGTTTTTATGGTGGCCCAGTTAGTCAGCATTCCTCCCAACCAGCGTTGATTAATGTAGTGGGAGCCACAACGTGCCGCTTCTTGAGCAATGATTCCTGCTGCTTGCCTCTTGGTGCCCACAAACAGAAATTTCTTGCCAGCTTCTGCTTGCGATCGCATATAATCATACGCTTCTTCCATTAACTGCGCCGTCTGCACCAAGTCAATGATGTGCACTCCATTGCGGGAAGTGTAAATATAGGGGGACATTTTCGGATTCCACCTGCGGGTTTGATGCCCAAAGTGAACCCCCGACTCCATCATCTGAGCCAATGAAACAACTGGCATACTTTTTCTCCTATTCGGGTTAAACCTCCATCCAGGTGTATTTCTAGGACAAGAAACACCCGAATTCCTGGATGTGCGAGTTTAGACAACTCTTTTAGTATATCACAGAAAATACTGTCTAGCAAAAAAAATATTACGTATTTATGCTGTTTTCAATGTCACATAAGTTATAGTAACCTATGTAAGGTAATCGCGCGCGAACATGACAAAAAAAGTATTTAGGACTGCTCTGCTAGGAACGAGCGCAATTTTTTATTTATGGAAAAAATTCATTTTCATTTGCTTTGGTGCTTTTACTTGAGAGCGTCCACATCTTGATCACAGACGAGTGTCATGGGGATGTATTCCTAGTTGCGGAGTGATAACAACAGAGTTATTCTATTGAGTTCTGTAGGACTGGGTGGCGAGTTGAGTACAAATGTATTTTAATTAGCCAAAAAAATTAAAATTACCCCTAAATTAGTAGGGACAATTTAAAATCTGATTTGGAAAGTTTTTGCCACTACTGGAAGGAAACCGAAGTGATCCTGGCATGATTGAGCAGGAAACCTGCCAAAGAAGCGGCTCTGGCTACGGGCGCAACTTTCCGCACGCATCCGCGCATCTAAATCTGTGGGGATATTCTTAGTTCTTCTCAAAAAGTATTTATGCTACCAATCCAACAACCACCACTGCCTTTAAATGAGCAAGATAGGCTTAAGAAACTTCAGCAATACCAAATTCTGGATACAGATGCCGAACAACCATTCGATGATTTGACTGCTTTGGCAGCTGATGTTTGCGGCACCCCTATTGCTCTTGTCAATTTAGTCGATGCCAGTCGGCAATGGGTTAAGTCAAAAGTTGGTTTGGAAGTAACAGAAATTCCCAGAGAATTGTCATTCTGCGCTTATGCCTTATCTCAACCTGACAAGGTTATGACTGTGCCTAATACTTTAGAAGATGAGCGCTTTGCGACTAACCCGTTTGTGACATCCACTCCCAATATTCGATTTTATGCAGGCGCACCGTTGATTACGCCTGATGGGTTTGTCCTCGGTACCTTATGTGTAATTGATCTTGTGCCACGAGAACTCAGCCTAGAAAAGATTGCAGCATTGCAAGTGCTAAGTCGTCAAGTGATCTGCCAAATGGAACTACGAATTAATTTAGTCAGATTAAAATACCAGATTCAGCAACGTTATGAGACAGAAAAAGTTCTACGCACTACCAATAAAAGGTTAACTCAAATTTTGAAGAAATTGCGACAGACTCAAGTCCAATTCATTCAAAGTGAAAAAATGTCGAGTCTAGGTCAACTCATTGCTGGTATAGCCCATGAAATAAATAATCCTCTCAACTTTGTTTACGGGAATCTCAACCATGTCAGCATTTATGTTAAAGACCTACTTAACTTGCTCTGTCTTTACCAAAATTACGAGCGTAACCCCAATGCGGAAATTCAACATCAAGCTGAAGTAATAGATGTAAATTTTTTGGCTGAAGATTTGCCCAAGGTAATATCTTCGATGCAAATGGGTACTGAGCGTATCATCCAAATTGTTCAATCTTTACGCAATTTCTCTCGACTAGATGAAGCCGAAAAGAAACCTGCTAATATCCATGAAGGTATTGATAACACTCTCCTAATCTTGCAGCATCGATTTAAGCATAAAGCACAACGTCCGGAAATTCAAATTATTAAAGAGTACGGTGACCTTCCAGATGTAGAATGTTATGCTGCACAACTGAATCAAGTTTTTATGAATATTTTAAATAATTCTGTGGACGCTATCGAAGAGTCATTTTTCAACAGTCAGTCGCCACTAGTCGCAGAGAGTAAAGGAGAAATTTGGATTCGTACTGAATTACGTCAGAATTTCATTGTCGTCAAGATTACTGATAACGGAGCGGGAATTCCAGAAGCAATTCAAAAACGAATATTTGATCCATTTTTTACAAGCAAACCTACAGGAAAAGGCACAGGATTAGGACTTTCAATCAGCTATCAAATTGTCGTTGATAAGCATAAAGGTACTCTGTCTTATAAAACAAAACCAGGCATGGGCACTGAATTCTATATTGAAGTTCCTGTTAGGAGTTAGGAGATGTAAAGACGCACTAACTCCCTGTGATTGCTGTAATTTTCTGCGCCGAAGTGGTTATGCTTCCATAACAACTGCCACTTCAAGCTTATAAATGTATTTTGGTGGTTCTTACTTTTTACTTTTTACTTTTTACTTTTGACTCTTGAGAAGCGACTGACTCTTCTCTCCTCATAAGCTGTATAAACTCCTTGTACGTTATACCAATTCAGGAAGATCCGAGCAACTTCTAAAGCTAGCTGTGGTTTGCCTAAATTAATCAGCCAGCGCAAAAAAGGAGCCATTGTACGCTCGTTTAGGATGCCATTAAGTGAGAGAATTCCCCATAGTAGACGATGCAATAAAGTCATTTGAATCATCATTTTCACTTCCCATGTAGGATGCTTTTGATAAAACAAAACTCCCATACGTCCACGTTGAATTTCTCTATCAATTAAGCGGGGAATTTGCTCTAAGTTAAAAGGCGGATGCCAGTGATATCCAACGGCAGCCGGACATTTAATCAGCTGTAACCCCAGTTTTTTGAGTCTGACACCCAGTTCTAAATCTTCCCAGCCATAAAGTTGAAAGCTGATGTCAAAAAGTCCAGCTTTCTCGAGCCAGTGTTTGGGAATTGCAACATTTCCTGTGGCAAAAAAGGCTGCAGAAAAATCTGTGAGTTTATATGGTTCAGATGTGGGATTGTCGAAATTGCAAGTATTAATAACTGCACCGTAGGTAAAGAAGCGATCGCTCCCCAACGTCTTCTGTCCTTGCAGCAATGCATCGGTATGGGCTTGTAGAAAATTCTCCGTGACGACTAAATCGCTATCAATAAAAATAATTGTGTCGCCTAGTGCTTGTTCAACTCCCAAATTCCGTGCTACAGCTGGTCCATTATGATTTTGATTAAAGACTCGCACATGAGGAAACTCTGTTTTATTTTCCTTTAACCATTCCAATGTCCCATCAGTAGAACCATCATCTACTAAAACAACCTCATAACCTTGAACGGACTGCATTTCCAAGGCGAGGAGGCATTTTTCCAAAATTGGCTTGCGATTGTAAGTCGGAATAACAATGCTAAAAAACACACTCTCACCCACAACAGTATTGCCCATCTTCAGGATAGGACATCGGTAACACTGACACTGTTCCTTAATGTGGGAGTGGGAAGAATGGTTTTAGGTAATTGGTAGGAAATTCTTCCCAATTCCCAACCTCAATAAAAGTTTTGATCAACCTGAAGTTACTTTGCGACGATGTTTACGCCAGACAATAGTTGATCCAACCATACCCATACCAATCAACGCTATGTTAGGTGTTGCTTCTGGGACTTTCTGGGGAACTTGCAAGGAGAATTTCAGTAGAGCCTGCCCTTTGGCTGGGACAGTTGGATCTGTAAGTTGATCTGCTTCGGTAAAAGCTATTTGACCTGTAGCATTCTGGAATATACCCGTACCATTGAAGATCGTGATCGTACCACCACCCTGAATTGTACCAGCGACCGGGTTAATTTCAGCACTGTCACTCGCTTTGCCAAATAACTCATTCGCACCACCGTAATACCTATCAGAAAATGCTTGTTGCCCTATTAAGCCAAACACGCTTGGATCTGAATTAAAAGTAGTTTTAGTGATGTTTGTAACGGGATCGGTGTTCGTCAAACCGTAATCATCGCTGGTAAAGGATCTTAAACCGTAAGGAGCATCCTTTGATTCCCCTGTGATCGTTGCTCTAACAATATTTGGAGTATCGGTAGGGACAATTGTAACTGTTGTATCGTATGTAATATTGAAATTATACGGCGTTTGTGCTGTAGCACTTTTTTCATTAGCACCAAAAGTAGCTAAAGTCAAGGCGACTGGAACTATCCATTTGAGACGTGAATAAAACATTCTTGAACCCAGTGATACTATTTCTAAGAAGTAATACGTATACTCATGTATCCTATAGCGGTTATATGACTTGTGTAAATGACTAAAATAAATGTGATTCCACTAGATTTATGATGAATTTATAGT
>JAQYWP010000777.1 GCA_029379285.1 Rhizonema sp. PD38 | reverse complement strand
CCGGCATCCACAAAACATTTGTTCCTGTAATCATCGTCTCCAACAAAATGTGTGGCTTTCCCTGTAGAAAAACAGTGGCTCTCATCAACCTCAATATCCAGATGTAGCCCTGTCGTTGGTTCCACAATTAGAAAATCAGCGGTGTAAGCACGATCATGGTCATTTGGTAAAAATTCCTGCTGAGATCGCACCCAGTCCCCAAAATAATGGCTTAAAATTTTCCCAAATTGTTCCTCGGACGTACCTACCGGAGCACTGCCACTGCCACAGGGTTTAATCTGAGGACAAAAGTCTTGAGAGCTAGGGAAAGTAGGGATAAAAATAATGGGATAAATGGGTCTTGACTTAGGCATTATTACAGTTGAGGAACAATACCATAATCCTAAAAACACCCATTACCTAACTAAACCTGCAAAACAATCTATTTTTCACTCATCTATCTCTATCATTTGATATAAATTTTTACGTAATTCAATACTGGAGAGTTAATCAATGCAGATTTAAAATCTTTGTTAAAGACTACTGGATATTAAGATGTCAGATTTTTTTGACAAGCTGCCTAAACTAATCAAGTCAAGAGAGTCCGTCATAATTTGTGAATCTCCCATACAAGAGAGGTGCAGGTTTCTACGATATGTTTCCCAATGCTGTGCCGATCTAAAAACTGAATGTTTACTTTGGAATTTGGGACAGTCAGCTATTAAAAAAGTTGAGTGTGCTGATGGTGGGCAGATAAATTTTGGAAACTTGGAGGAATACAACCCGGTACCAATACAGGATTCAAGAGACTATTTTCAAGTATTGAAGTTTTGGGATTACCAAAGCAGTGGGGTATTAATCGTAGAAAACCTGTTTCCTTGGATTGGCGCAGCTGTACCTCAAGAAACGCAGTTCTTCCTACTGTCTGAGTGGGTAAAATCCAGCTTGCTCAATCTCTCCTTCAATCAGTCTCAAGGAAGTATCAAATGCGTTATTGTATTGGGAGCGCAGGCTGACCTACACCCAGAAATACTCTGCCTTATCCCCAAGCTGACTCTTGAACTTCCCGATACTTCAGAAATCCTCATAGCATTAAATGAGGAAGCAGAGGGGATTCTGCCAACAAATTTTAATGAGATGGATCAGTTATGTATTGCTCGTAGTGGAGTTGGGTTATATATCTCAGACTTGATCAAAGGACTAAAATCAATTAGTACCCTGTATGAAGATAAGCCAGAAACAATAGCCGAAAAGCTACTGCAATACAAAATAAACTTACTCAACCAACTATACGAAATCGAGTTTATTCCACCTCCATCTGTTCCACTAGGGGGATTGGAATTGATGCAACTTGCTTTTGAGAAATTCAAAAGGCTTTTCAGTCCCCTCGCCAAAGCCTACAATCTCAGAGTTCCTAAAGGCATAATGCTGGTAGGTCCCCCAGGCACGGGGAAATCACACTCGGCTAAAGTATGTTCTCAAATTCTGGGTATTCCCCTCATATTAGTAGACTGGGGTAATTTCAGAAGCTATAGCAATCAAGCTGAAAAAAGATTAAAAAAGCTACTGAACTTAGCAGATAACCTTAATGAAGTTGTTCTTTATTTTGATGATTTTGATAAAGGATTTGCCGGAGATGATGATGTGGCAAGAAGGCTTTCTGGGCAATTACTGACTTGGATGCAAGAGCGCACCAGTGATGTGATTGTGATTGCTTCTGTCAACCGCATGGAATGGTTGCCCCCAGAGCTAACTCGAGCAGGAAGATTTGACTACATCTATAAAGTAGACCTGCCCAATTATGGAGAAAGACACGCCATTTTCAAACTGCATGGTGCCAGATTTGATGAAAGATTTCTAAATGGTGGCGATCCATACACAACAGAAGAGTGGCGGCGGTTACTCAAGGAAACCAATCGCTGTGTGGGGGCAGAGATACAAACCATTATGGAGAGAGCTGCAGCAACCACCTTCTGTCAAATGTTTCCAGAAGACATATTTATACCAACAGATGGAGATCTGCCGCCACTATCTATATCTGTTGCCACTCTTTTGGAAGAACGCCGCCAAATTAATCCATTGGCGATTAGGGAAGCAGACAGGGTGGAGAGTATGCGCAACAAAGCTGATTTACAGGGTTTACCTTCATCTCCCTCCGACCTCTCTCAGTATGCTGTTGGCAACGTCGATATATTTGGAGAATAAAACTATGAGCAACGCACCTCAAGCAAAAATTATCCGACCAGGTTTTGATTACCAAGTTTTAGTAAAATACCTGAATATAGCTGGTCCGATAGCAGGCTTAAGTCTGGCAATAGGGTCAATCATTATAACCATAGCAGCACGTTCTCCCCAAAAGTTACCTGTGAGTGCGATCGCTTCCTTTGGAAATAAGAAAATTGAACTGGAAGTGGCGAAGACTCCACAAGAGTTGGCATATGGACTCAAGTTCCGTTCATCATTGCCACAGAGCAGAGGAATGCTGTTCGAGATAGGCTTGCCGCAAAAGGTTCGGTTTTGGATGAAGGATGTCTCAATGCCCCTAGATATTGTTTTTATCCAGCCCGATGGTTCTGTTGACAAAGTTACTGCTAATGCTCCTCCTTGCTATAAAGAATCTTGCCCCCTCTACTACTCCACAAACGCAGTTAACCGCGTGTTGGAGCTTAAAAGTGGAGCAGCGGAACAACTAGGAATTAAACCGGGTAGTGCTATCCAAATCAAAAAAACCACTTGAAGTGCTATCCGGCAGACAAGTGCGCTGTCATTTGCAATCAAGCATGAACCTTGTACTTGTAAAAGTGCAAGGTTTTTTCACTTCCACAACAGCAAGTGTAACATTAAATAAAGTCTCAAGATTTTTGCGGTAGATGGAAGCCAAAACAGTTCATGTCAAAGCGCATATTAGGCTCATCAAACAAGTGAGGTATTTGTTTATATGCAAAGGGTGCAACCAGCCTACTGAGCGACTTTGCTATCCAAGCCTTCCTTTGTACTGCGAACGATGCCGTCCTCCCAAATCTTCAGGAAAAAAGTTTCAAGCAAATACTGTTGCTCGAAGAAAGAAAAAGCGCAGAGGGATTGTACCGAATGTTACTCATTCAGACTTTTGAGCATCAAAACCGTCAGGCTTGCTGTCCATGTCAAGCGAATCTCTCCAATAGCCCATATCTGAAAATTGATCAAAGATATCCACAGCAGACTGCCTGAGAGGATCTTCAAAATCATCACTGATAAAACCAATTGCGCTATGAATACCGAACGCAAGCTCGTTAGCTGTGTCAGGGTCAATTCCAATTGCAAGGAACTGTGAAAAAGCTGTGGCATAAGGATGGTCATCAATTGTATCGTGGGTATCGAGGAACTCAAGTCCTGTGAATGGTGGGTATGATGTTTCCTCACTGGTGGACTCTTCTGCATCCTCCCAGCAACTATAAATATTGATTCCGTTGCTGCCACCGTTCAATATGGAATACTGCTGTTCAGAGTGCATCATTTTTTTTAACTTTCTAAGAATTAAACTGCTAGCTCACTGCACATTTTTTAAGAAACTGCACTGCTATATGGCGCGATCGCCCGTTTGCCATTTTGCATTCCACATCTCCGTCCGCATCGGGGAGGCTCTGAACCTGATAAATCACCCCGCAGTGTAGTACCATCTCACCGATAGCAAAAGACTTATCGCTCTTGGGCTTTTTAGCTGCACCAATTGGTATGAGTTCTCTTATAGGCGCAGTCACGTCTCTTGATGCCACGAGATTTTCTGGTACCCTCATACTCAATTTACTTAATGGCAAAAGAGCGTTGATTAAGTTGATTGGGAGCGCGATCGCACAGTCAAAAATTTGTGCCAGCGTCGTCTCAGTTGAAGCTTTTTCGAGTTCTAATTCGTTTATTGCTGCTTTTAATTCCTCTGCCTCTGCCTTATGATGCTCCGCCACAGTTGCAAACACATCAAGTTCTTCACTCATCACCTTGGGTTCGACGAATGCCTGTACTGCTTTCTCCACAAAAACCCGTGGCGGCATCCCTATATTTTCGCTTTCCTGCTCGATAATTAATCCCGCCGTTTCTGAAACAATAGGCGCTTGATATTCTCGTGGCAAACCATCTACAGTTTTATGGCTTCCACGTTGCACCCAAGGTGTTTTTTGTTTTTTCGGTTGACTTCGTGCAAACTCCTTAATTCTGTCAGATGCTTCTAGCTGATTTTCTGGGGGATGGTTGGTAAAGTCATCAATCAAATCCGCGTATTTTGGTTGAGATAACTGCGCAAGTATATCGATCCCCAACATGTAAGCGGTTGTTATCGGAAAATTATCTGCCACGTTCGTAGCGCGAATTAACTTGTTAACAAAAGTAACGGTTCTCCCCATTGCTTCCACCAAATCGCGGAACTTCTCTTTTGGTTTGAGAGCCTGCTTCATCTCCTCAAATTTTCTGCCCATATCTAGCCAGAACGATGTAATGGCACTCGTTGTAGCGGTTAAAGCAGTTGTTTGGTCAAGCGATGCTTCTGCTATCTGCTCGTTGAGTGAATCTAGACTGGCGTTGGCGATCGCTATCACAATTGACTGAGGGCGACGATCTTCAAAATTATTATCGTGGAAACCGGCAACTGTCGAGCTATTCATGTT
>JAQYWP010000776.1 GCA_029379285.1 Rhizonema sp. PD38 | reverse complement strand
TTTTATTTTTTTCTCCACTGCATTTATTGTCTCATTTGTCAATGCGTAAGTTCTGAACGTATTTAACTTTATTTCACGCACTGATTATGACACCCACTTGCGTTTCTATTCTTGATTTGTAACAAGTAGTGAGGCTTGATTCCAACTGCCTGAGAACAAAAAAGCCTTTAAAGGCTTACGAGTGCGGAGGGCTAACTCTCGTGGCAACAACTTTTCTGATAGGGTTTTAACAATTAGGATTTTGATCTATCCCTAGCGTCGGAAATGCCACTAACCCAAATAAAGTTAGTATTAAAAATAATACTAGGACGGGGACAGTATTACGAATGGACCAGGCAGAAATCTTTAAGGACATTTCTAATGTGGAGTAGGAGTTATTAGTTATTAGTTATTAGTTATTTCTCAAAACTCATCACTGCTCAATTAATTCTTAACAATGGTAACGCGATCGCCATATTTAATATAACCTGCTCCTGCAACTACAACGCTGTTCACTTTAGATAATGGTGTAGAATCATGCATAAATAGTTAAGCCGCATAAATCAAGATCCCATTCAAAATAGCCAGAAGATGCTGAGTAAAGGCTTTTAAAATTTTGAATTCCAAGAAGTGCTAGCTTTTCTAAGTACCCAGCACACTCGCTAACAAACCATAAAGTCTACAATGCTACCTCTTGTTTGACCTGTGCACCCAAAATTTGATATCGGCTCGGATTAATTTCTCCGTGAAGAGTAAGTAAAATAGCATGAATTAAAGCCTGTGCTTTGAGGAACGTTTCGTCGAATTCTATCTGAGGATCGGATAAAGCCACGATTGCTCCTCCTACGCCGATGGATGTGCTTGTCGGGGTAATAACCATAGTGCGGATGACAATATTAAGGTCTGTTGAACCATTGAGTCCTAGAAATCCCATCGCTCCTGAGTAAACTCCACGTGCTTGGTGTTCAAGTCTGTCAATAATCTCCATAGTTCTTAATTTAGGAGCTCCTGTCATTGATCCCCCAGGAAATGCCATGCGGATGCAGTCAACGGCTCTCATGTCTGGGCGAAGATGACCACGGACAGTGCTTACTAATTGATGCACTGTTGTATAAGTTTCCACATCCATCAATTTCGGAACATGCACAGTGTTTACCTCACATATCTTTCCTAAATCGTTGCGTAATAAATCTACAATCATAAGATTTTCAGCACGATCTTTTTCTTCACTGCGTAGACTCTCGCAGATGGCACGATCTGCTTCAGGTGTTTTCCCACGAGCTCTGGTTCCCTTGATAGGTTTAGATTCCACCCAGCCATCGCGATCAATTTTAAGAAAACGCTCAGGGGAGGAACTGAGTATGGCTAGGTCATCAAATCGCATGAAGGCCGAGTAAGGTGCTGGATTAGTTCGGCGTAAAGTTCGATAAAGTGTCAGTGGCTCGGGACTAATGTCTGCCACTATTTTGTTAGTCAAACAAACTTCATAGGTTTCTCCTTCAGTGATCTCATGTAGGCATTGTTTAATATCATCTATATATGTATTGTATCGTCGGCTAAAGTAGAAAGTTAATGGCTTGTGATTATACTTTAATACAGCCGAGGGTAGAGGAGGTAATGTGCAAAGTTGCTGCTGTGTAGCCTTGAACCAGCCTTCTGCTTGTGCTTTGTGACCCTTCTTTGTCAGACAAACCAGGTAAGTAGTATGTTCTAGGTGATCAAACACAAGTATCCGATCAGCAAGAACAAAGCTGGCGTCCGGAAGCGGCGAAGGATGCTTCAGATCTGATCCACATTCCGCCTTGAGTTCGTAACCGAAGTAGCCAACAAACCCACAATTGAAGTCAAAGGGAAGCTCATCAGAGCAGCAGTGTAGGCGCTCTGTTTCTTGCTTTAGATATTCAAAGATGTTATCCCGATAAATTGTTACCTTACCAGCCTGGGTAACAACTAATTCTTTATTTAGGATGCTGTATTGAACTAGTAAACTATTTGGACCACTACTATCTCCCATGAAGGAGAAGCGAGAAAGACCTTGCTCTACACGACTGCTGTCTAACCAGAAAGCGGTTCCTGACTCCGCAAACAGACGCATGAAAACCTGCTCTGTATCTAGATAAATGTCGAGTTTACGGCTGTAAACTTTATATTCCTCGTTCTTTGCTCGACGCGGAGAGCTAGTGGGAAGAATAGAAAACTTTTTGCTAGTGGTTTGCGCTGCTTTTTTTCGAGAGAATTGCTCAGTAATGTCTCTAAAATTTTGTAGTAACTGATAACCATACTCTGTGCAGATAGATTCTGGATGGAATTGCACACCCCAAAGCGGTCGATATTGATGGCGTAGACCCATCACAATTCCTTCCTCCGTCCAAGCAGTTTTTTCTAAACAATCGGGCAACATTTCCGAAACAATCAAGGAGTGATAGCGTACAACAGAGAAAGCTTGAGGAATTCCTTTGAACAGATCAGAACTATTGTGGTATACTTCGCTCAATCGCCCATGCATGACTTCTAGCGCATGGATGACACTGCCACCATAAATACAACCAAGCCCTTGATGACCTAGGCAAACGCCGAGCAAGGGTACGTCTATCTGCTGAATGACTTGTCGGCAGATACCAAAGTCCTTTTCTTTCTCCGGATTTCCCGGACCAGGAGAAATTACCACATTATCAAATTTTAGCTTTTGAAGCTCAGACCAGGTTACCTGGTCATTGCTGATAACAATCGGTATTTCTCCATTGACTTCTGCAAATATTTGGTAAAGATTGTAAGTGTAGGAATCGTAGTTATCAATGATTAGTGTTTTCATGGTTTTTCTTCATAACTTTGTGTTGCAAAAATTTTTAGCATATTGCCAAGAGATGAATGCCCAGTCGTCAAACTAAATTCGTAGTCGCAATAATCAACCATACTGCTAGTACTCGACCAATCCAAAATTACTGGGTTAAGGCTTGCAGTTCTTAGGCAGGGGTGATCAGAGGAAGCAGGGGGAGAAAGAGATTTTTCTTGCTGCTATTAACCCCGTAAAGTTGCCTTGGCAGACTGAGAGCATCTAATTAATAAAACTTGTTGTAACGATAATATTAATAATAAAAATTAATCTTAAGGGAGAGAAAAGCAAATTTATTTGTATGGAAAATAGAGTTGACGACAAGTGCTGTCAACTAGATTTTTAAAACATCATGAATTGAGCGGTATTTTTAGGATATAAATATTCCCGCCAAAACTTTTTCTAAGTATTCGTTATCCCATCCGGCTTTGTTTCTTTTTCGTTTGACTCCAGCTTTAACTGTTTTTTCTTGATTTAGAACGGTAAAAGCAATGTGTCTAACAGTAGCCAAGTTTTGGGGAGCATTACCATTTCTAACACGAGAATCATCCTCATTGAATTGTACATCCAAAACCCAATGCAATCCGTTTTCTATAGTCCAATGATTACGTATAGATTGAGCTAGTAATTCAGAATTATTGGATAAACTGCTAATAATCCTCATGTCACAAAATCATTTTCTCTTGTAGTTGACTATCCTCTGATCTTGAGTGTATTGGCGATCGCACTTCAAAAGTACCCTTTTTAAAAGCATTCGGGCTGTCGTTAAATCAAGGTAGAAAAATTTTATATAGGCTGCGAATTGGCGTTTGAGGCTAAAACCCTTACTCCACAATCGATTTCACTTTATGCGCGAATTAGGGAAGCTCAAACCCGCCTCACTCCGTTGTTAAAATTTCATGTTATGCGCGAACCCACACCACTTGCCGATGTATTACATGGACAAAGAAGAACAAAGAATTCCGTGTAATACATGGGGAAAAACAGGTACTTAGGTACACATACATTGATGTTACCGCTTTCTTTAAAATTTTTGGTAAGGGAGAGGAAAGCTGTTCGCGCTTACATCATTTCTCACGCTCGTTGCACTGCTAACTCCCGCTATCTAGGCACAACAAGGATACTACCGCCAATTGGGGTGCGCGATCGCAACACGGCTCTAAAAAAAAATAGATCTCCTGGCACTTGAGTTCATCAAAGATGGAATTAATGCACTCGTTCGAGCGTTAAGAAGCCCTAAACGCTCAAGGAAGGGTTGGATGAACTGGTGAGTCGCTGTGATATAGCCGAGCTAGTTCGCGTTGGTAGATAAGAGCTTGAGCACCGGGTAACACAAGCAAATGACGGTAGTTGTTGATGCCAATTTGCTTGTGCTTGTTAGTTAATCAAGACCACTTTATCGAAATGCAACAAGTCACGGCTTCCCGGTTCGGTTATTGCAATAGCTATAGTAATGAGTGAATTGATAATCTTCTCATTGGTGATAAAAGCAAGCATCTAAACTCCCAAGAAAAACCATATCGTAAGTAATTAACCGAACTTGAAATTACATGTCCTCTAACTCCATGCCTTTGGTTTCCTTAATAAAGAAGAGAACGAAAAACAATGAGATTGCTGCCGCAGTTGTATAGAGACCGTAGGCAGAACCTAATCCAAAATATTGCAGTATGGGAGGAAATGTCGTGGAGATGATGAAATTTGCAATCCATTGCATTGAAGCCGCGACTGAAAGTGCTGCACCTCTAATCTTATTATTAAACATTTCTCCCAACAGCACCCAGGTTACTGGTCCCCAGGAGAAACC
>JAQYWP010000775.1 GCA_029379285.1 Rhizonema sp. PD38 | reverse complement strand
CCCTTATACTTGGTTGCGGTTTTGACATTCAATTTTCCAGGTGCAAGATGTGAGTAATACTGTTTGAACACCGCACAGTTGATAATTAATATGTTGGCTAATAGCCACAGCAGCTTTTTGCGAATAACAAGCATTCAATAATAAACACTTGACATGATTGGCGTGTAGTGTAAATAATGCGAAGAATGCGAATGATGCTACATCTGTGTGATTTCCACCATCGTCTGACAACATTAAACTACCATCTTCATCGTGCTCCTGTGTAAATTGCACCATTTCGTCCAAACAGCTAGGTGAATTATGATGCCAAAAACACTATAATTTGAAAATCCTATGTGTCAAAGTTTCCTAATTTAATTAGATCGTGCCTATAAGTGATATGAAAGAGTTTCAATTACAAGGAATAAACCATTTAGCTCTGGTTTGCAAAGATATGGCCCGCACTGTAGATTTTTACAGTAACACCCTTGGTCTTGCTTTGATCAAGACCATCGAACTACCAGGGGGCGGGAAGCACTTTTTTTTTGATATTGGCAATGGGGATGCTTTAGCTTTCTTCTGGTTCCCACAAGCACCAGAAGCAGTACCAGGTATCTCTTCTGTCAAACCAGACGCCTTATCTACTGGTGATATTATCACTGCACATGGCTCTATGAATCATGTAGCATTTAATGTTTCAGTAGAAAAAGTTGAAGAGTACAGAGCCAAGTTAGTCGCTAAGGGAGTTGAAGTAACGCCAGTTTTACATCATGCAGATGTGCCTGAGGGTTACGTAGCTTCACCCGACTCAAGTACGTTTATCTCCTCATTCTATTTCTTTGATCCTGATGGTATCTTGCTAGAGTTTGCCGCTTCACTACGTAAGTTAGGCGATCAAGAGCGAGATCTTCAATATCTACAACAACTCGCCATGCAACCGTTAATTTAAATTTAGGCATAACTGGGTAAACGTAGATATTCCACGCTTACTCGGCTGACTAGATCTAGATGCGGTATCCGTTGCCGCATCAAAACCCGTTGGAATTGCACCAACCTCAAATGCGATACGTTGCACTGGATTGCTAAGCAGTCTTGAAGTATAATGAAAACAATACGGTTGTTACTGTCGTCCTTAGACCGTGGGTCTTTGAAGAAGTAAACAAAATCAAAGCCCCATCCGAGTTGTATGGGGGATGGGTTAGGAAACAGATTAAAGCTTGGGCAGAAAAACAAAGACTTGATGCGGAGTCAATACGGTTCGGATAAGCAGGGGAAGCAGGGGGAGCAGGGGAGGAAAAAACCATTTGTCGATCAACTCTTAACCGAATTGCCTCTCTACTTCCCCTGCCCAAGAACTGCCTGCCTCAACAGATAAATGCCTTAACCGAACCGTATTGGATGCGGAGTAATCTTTAAGCAATCGAACGGTCAATTTCTCGCACTGAGACTTCAACAGCATATTAAGTACTTAATATCACTTCGGTTATGAGAAGTGTAACAGTGAATTGATTGAAGTGTACTGTGGCGCAAGAATCCACAGCATAGTTAGGCTGTTAGAGCCAACTTGCTCAAGCAATACTTGAAACACTTATGTACCAAGCCGATGACAGTCGTTTTCCACTAATTGTAGTTATGATGCAAGGTCATTTTACTCTGAAGGAAGCACAAGCCTACCTACAGCAATGGAATCGGTGGTTAGCACGCGAAAAGCCAATGGCAGTATTAAATCTCATTCAAGATGAACAGCCTCCGCAAGAAAATGCTGAAGCGGCAAAATACTATGCTCAATGGCTAAAAGCTAATAAATCTCGACTTAGACAGCATCTGAAAGGCATCGCTCAAGTAATGCATTCAGAGGCATACTCTATCTTTGAATCAAAATTTCCAGCACTAATTGGAAGGCTCTACGGCTGTTCAGGAAAATTGTTCCTTCAGCAGTCAGAGGCAGAAGCTTGGCTAATGCAAAAACTATTGACTTAACGGAGATGATTGTTCAACACTTTCAAAGTTATAGAAAATGAATCAACAATTAGATTTCAGGATATTGTGCGATCCAAAAGTCGAAAGTGTCTTAAATCGCTTATACTACGAAGCGAACAAGCAGAGGTGGAAGTTAATATTTTACTACTTACCAAAACTCCCAGGCTTGTTCATGGGCAAAGGTATTCAATGGTCACGTACAAAAACTGAATTTTTTAGTGATAAGTATATTCCTATCGAGCGTGACCAGGGGCAGTTAATATACTTACTTGCACGTTCTATCAATGCAAAAACCATTGTTGAATTTGGAACATCATATGGAATTTCTACCATCTACTTAGCAACTGCCGTTCGGGATAACGGTGGCGGTCTTGTGATAGGAACAGAAATTGTTCCTGAAAAGATTGTTCAAGCCAGAAAAAATGTTACAGAAGCAGGGCTGGCAGAGTTTGTGGAGATACTAGAAGGAGATGCCTTAAACACTTTAAAGGACTTGAATTATACAATTGACATGGTTTTGATTGATGGCTGGGTCAATTTAGCCTTGGACGTTCTGCAAATTTTAGATTCTCATATTAGAAAAGGGGGCATTGTGTTATCGGACAACGTTGGGACATTCAAGGAAGATTTTAGAGTATATGCCGAGTACTTGCAAAATCAGGCGAATGGCTACCGCTCAGCAACATTGGATCTAAAGGGTGGTACAGAATTATCAGTAAAAGTCAGATAATCTTCTTGAACATGGCGATTGCCCTCACACGTAGTTTGGGGGAACTAAATGTGGAACAAAAGCCTTAAGCAGGTTATTTTCGACGGCTCGCGCAGCCAGCTTTCTAATCTGATCTAAAACCCATACCTACACTCCAACATGTAGTGCATGAAGAGTGAAAACTGCTGTAAGCTGTTGAGCAATTAGCGTATTGACACGAAGCACTCATCCCTATTTTTAGTAACAGAGCTACTGTTGCTCTCCATCAGTACTGTTTTGCGCGTTTTGATTTATGGGAGCAGGAAGGCTAGTTGGGGTGTAATTGCCCTTCTGATAATCAATATCTTGAGACATGACATTACCAGTTTCAGCATCAACAAGAGTTGTCACAGTCGCTCCTTTAAATTTACCGTGCAACCCAGAATATTCTTCAGTGTCTTTGTACTTCTCCTTCACTACCCATACTTGTCGTTCAGCAGAGATAAACATAGTTTTTCTGCCTCTGTTTTTTTCGTAGTCACCAAAATTCATCATTGTCGTACTTTGGACATGTTGCTTTGCTCTATCTGTCATCATGCCAGAGACTTCTTTCTGTGATGGCAAAGCATATAAAGCTCTGTCTTTATTTTTGTTGCTCGGTATTGTTACAGTTACTGGCTTCAACAAAGCTGGATTGAGTTGTGGCGGAGTCGAAGAATGTGCTGGTTTATAATTAAGGTAGACAGCGCCACCAACAACACCGCTAACAGCAACAGAGCCTGCGATCGCTGCAATAATTCTTCTCATAGTCTTTAATTATGGGTGAAAGTGATTTTATTAGATTGGGTTACAGCACCTGCGGGGATCTGAGTACCATTGTTATATGGATATTGAACTTTTATATCCGCACCGTTATAATTGGACATTTTATCAATATATGCCATACTTGAAGTGACTGGATACCATCCGGCAGTGCTTGGATTATTTTCATTGTTTGGATCAACAATCCAAAAATCATAAATAACGGTACCACTTGTAAATGAATTTGTTGTGTCATTACTTTCAAATCCGATATCTGCACGAATTGGATTAGGAACAGTAAAGATAGAACCATTGAATTTTATTATAGGCATATAGTCAATATAAACTTGGTAATTGCCTGAACTGTCAGTCATTTTTCTAATAATAAAATTGTGCTTCCCCATTACGACTTGAGAGCCAACTTCTCCTTCATTATAATTAATCTGGTAACTACACTGAGATGCAGTCACTCCATTACATCCATTAATCGCCACATAAAATCCATCCCAATGATCAGTAGTGTGATCTGTAAAGCTTCTGTACAATGCACCATTCACCGTTCCAGTTTCAATCCATTCACCTCCATTAGAATCCGAAAAGACTAACCAACCTTCTTTGGTAATAAAGCTCGGAGGTGCATTGAGGTTTTGTAAATCTTCACCAGTGTTTTGACTAGTGAAAGACAAACCATGTAATGGGACATTAGCAGAAGTTCTATAGAGTGTATAGGCATGTTGATCCAATAGGGTTGCCATCACTGGATCGGCTAAGAATAACATTGCTTCAACTAAAGCGATCGCACCTAAAATTTTTTTCATAAAAAATGTTGCTGTTCTTGTGCTTAATAGTATAATAATACCCAATACTTTTCTAATTGCTACGAAGAACACTACAAGAACCTAATACTAAATTTTTTGTGTCCTCCATTGGTTGCTAATGCAATGCTTTTAAGAACAGCTTTGAAAAACTGTAGTACTTAACAAATATTAGACATATGACTCCCTAAGTACATGTAAAAATTTAGGTATTATTGTCTATTACACTATTATTTCACTGAAGGTTACTATGTTGTCAATATACAAAAGTGCAAATATTATTTTTTTAGTTGTATTATAGCAATTTTCTAGTAACTTACATCTTATACCAATTTTTTATGAAGATGCACAGAATAGGA
>JAQYWP010000774.1 GCA_029379285.1 Rhizonema sp. PD38 | reverse complement strand
TTAAATTCCATACCATGATCCCCCTGTCAATAGGGTTTGAGACGCGCTTACCCTGCTAATAACCCCAAGGTTTCTTTATCGATTTGGGATTGGGTCGATGGTATAAAGTAAACATCAATTTCTCGTACTTCTCCTACCACATCTTTACTTGTTTCTACTGAACCTAGAGGTGATAATAATTCTTGGAGATAGTCCTTGGCGAACTGATCGTATGGAAATCTAGTCATTTTACTGTAAAATGCGTTACAAATAGCACCACGAATATAACCCAATACGGTTGCTGTTAGTAGTGTTTAGTCATCCCTCAAGCCCCTTGGTAAAGCACCCACAGGTAATCCCTAGTCCACTGCCACAACCTGTAAACGAAGCTCACCTAACTGCTACCAATTGTTTGGGTACAGGGTGTATTTTCAGTTTCCAGTTATGAAATTGCTAAGCTACAGTCAACGGCTATCGGAACTTAAAGCCGAAATGAAAGGTACTTCACGGATTAATTGCTAAAGTGGACCAAGCTTCAGATTCGTACAAATATAGGCAGCGATTTTGGGGATCGCCGCGTAATTCCAGATGATCGACTTTTATAGGGTCAAGTAACAATAGACTAAAGTTTAGTAATGGAGTTGCTGGATCGGGAGGCGACGGGGAGAAACCTTCTGAATTGGCTCTGGTTTCACCAGGATGAGGCCAAGCAAATTGTAACCGGGCATTATCGGAAATGTCTTTCCAGGTAGACTGACGGGCGTTTTGGAATTCTGAATCAGGACAATCGGCGTTGATCGCATCCAACTTTCCCGCCAACCGAAATTGTTCACGGGTGGTGGTAAAATACCAGCAAACCTCTCCCCAAGGTTGATACTGTATCTGCTCAAATTTATCACTCCGTGTATCAATGGTAATTTTCAGCTGGTTGGTTTCATCTAGAAAACCGCGAAAGACGACAGTACGATTTGCAGGGCGTCCATCAGCTTGAACGGTGGCGAGTTGAAAATAGCGGGAATCAGATTGACTGTGGTTGCCATCAAGCGCACGGGCGAGGGGCGATCGCCAAGGCGCAACGTTAGTCCCTAACCCAGATTCAGACATAACTGATTCAGTATATAAAACAAGACATTTGTAATTATATACTTTTCCATCAATTTGGTCGGAACGAGAATCGCCATAAAAACCCAATGTCACTGGCGACTCCCAATAGCTAGCGCAAATCTGGCAATTTTTCAACTTTGACCCTCACAGCTACTTGGCGTATAGTCATAATCTGTCTCGTGAGCAACAAGGCTTGATGTCATTTATGGTTCGAGAACTTGAACGAAAACTCAACAGAGGTGCATTTCCAGAAACTGCCCCCGCTGCCAATCCCGTGTTTTTCAGAACATACAGCCGTCTGACAAAGAAAACAAGGAGGGAGACATGGGAGCAGGTTTGCGATCGCACTCTCTCTGGTTTGATAGACTTAGGGAAGCTACTACCACATGAAGCTGAGATTGTAGAACGGATGCAGCGAAACTTAAAAGCGTTGCCTAGTGGTCGTTGGTTGTGGGTAGGTGGTACAGATTGGATAGCCAAACCAAAGAACTTTTCTGGGGCTTATAATTGCACCTCTACCAACCTCCAAGACTGGAGTGCATTTGGATTGATGATGGATTTGGCTATGATGGGCTGTGGCACTGGATCAGTGATAGAGCCAAAATATATCAACCAACTACCACCAATCCGCAATCGCCTTTATGTACAAATGCAGGGTGAGATTGGCACGATTCCCAACCAAAAGCGTCTTGAGGAGACACAAGTTAATATATTCGGAAATCGCGTGACTATTGACGTTGGCGATAGCCGTCAAGGTTGGGTGCGATCATATCAAAGCCTGTTAGAACTCTCAACAGATGAAAGATTTTCTGGAGTTGTTCAAGTTGTAGTCGATCTCAGCAATGTACGTCAAGCGGGAGAAATTCTCAAAGGCTTTGGAGGAGTTGCTAATCCTGTAAAATTGTCTGGACTTTACCAACGTTGTGTCTCTATCCTTAATAAAGCCTTTGGACGACAATTAAATTCAGTAGAATGCTGTTTGTTGATTGATGAAGCTGCTGTGACGATTGTTGCTGGCAATATTAGAAGAAGCGCGGGGATTCGTCAATTCGACTCAGAGGATGAATTAGGAGCCATTGCCAAAGATAATTTATGGCAACAAGATGCTCAGGGAAACTGGCGAATTGATCCAGAACGTGATGCATTAAGAATGGCAAATCATAGCAGAGTATTCCACCATAAACCAACTTTAGAAGAATGTGTTAATGCTGTTGGCAAACAATATTACAGTGGTGAAGGTGCAATTCAATGGGCTGGTGAAGCTTTAGCTAGAGCCAATTGTGACCTTTTACAAAATCATGAACTCAAAGTTGACTTTATCAACGCTTATAATCAAGGTAAAGGTAAAGATTGGTTCACTGAACATTATCCACAAATGCCGGACAGTGAACTAAAGCATCGTCTGGCTCGTTTTGGTTTAAACCCGTGTGGTAGATAATTTTGCCTCACGTTAAAAACTGGAGAAATTCGGTGAACCCTGAGAAGAGATTTACTAAAAAGCGTGAAAAGTTTAATAAAAACAACATTATTAGGAAATCTGGGAATACCGAGGTAATCAAAGGAAATAAAGCACCTTTGACACTGTACAGACTAGAGAGTGAACCTTTTTGGACTATCAGTTGATCTGTTTAAAAAGAATACAATCTGGGTTTTACCCCCGTTACTAAAAACGGCTCCACGAGTCTCCAGCTACTAATGATATTTTCAATTGTTAGTAGAAAATATAGTCGGATCTACGGGGAAAGAAGAACTCGTAGAACTAGAGGATAAAAAGCCTCTAGGGTAACAAAAATGGAAATCATAGGCTCTAACTTTCACTGTAATTTAGCAGAAGTCCACCTCAATCTCATCGATCCGCATAACTATAAAGAACAGGAAGAAGCGTTTACGGCTGGTGCGTTATCAGTAGCGGCACTTTTACATCACAAATTTATTGAACCCCGTTATCAGTACAGTCGGGAATTAGATCCGATTGTGGGAGTTTCCTTCACTGGTTTATTCGATTTCTTTGTCCACGCTTTTGGGGTAGATTGGTTACAATGGTGGGCAGAAGGAAGACCTGAAACTTCACAAGGATTGAGTTTTAAGCGTCAGGAAGAAGAATATCTGAGTTTTTGGAAAGATGTTGTGCATCGCGTTGTCTGGCATTACTGCGATCGCCACAATCTCAAGCATCCAAATCGGTGTACCACAGTCCAACCTAGTGGCACTAAGTCCTTATTAACTGGTGCCAGCCCTGGATGGCATCCTCCCAAAGCACAAAGGTTTATTCGTCGGATTACCTTCGGTAAAAATGATCCCGTGGCATTAGCCTGTATTGAATACGGCTACAATGTAATTCCTTCGCAATCTGATAGAGATGAAAACGGTAATCTTTTAGATAACCCCTATTCTGAGTTGTGTTCGGAATGGTTGATCGAAATCCCGGTAGAAGTTTCTTGGGCAAATTTACCTGGCGCGTCGGAGATTGATATTTCCAAATTTGACGCTTGCACCCAATTCGACTTTTACCACCAGGTGTTTAAACACTATGCGACTCATAACGTTTCAGCAACAATAGAAATGCGAGAAGCGGATGTTGAGCCACTAGGAAAGCGCATTTATCAAACGATCCAAGATGATGAAGGCTACATCTCAGCAGCACTTTTGGCAAGATTTGATGATCATCAGTCATTCCCACGCTTGCCTTTTGAACCTGTGAGCAAGGAGAATTATGACCAACTTTTGAAAGAAGTTTTACAGCGTCGTCAGACAGATGATTTTGAGGCAGCGTTGACTTCATATGACTCTGGGATCTTAACAGAAGCAGGTCCTTCAGGCTGTGATTCTGATAAATGCCTGTTCCCTGAATAGCAGTTAGCCAAAAGCTGATGGCTTATACCGACATACAAGGTAGTTCAGTACGTTACGATCTGTAAATAAACTGTAAGCATTCAGCCTGTAGTTTCCAGCTATTAATATGCATGAGTTGTAAGAGATATATTTACAACTCACGCCTTTAGAGCTTATTGCTAATGGTCAAATGCTTACAATGAAGCACAACTTCCTACAACATTTTCAGGAGATCCTTTATGTTTGTTGATGAACTGACACCAATATTTAAACAACTCACCCAACACCCAGTCTCTTTTATGGGTGGTTTTCTCTCAGGTGTACTTCGGCTTCACCTAAATGACGATCCCGTCAAAAGCTGGCTTTCTCAGCAGCTTGGTTCATACAGCTACACTACCACCACTAGCACACGTAATAGCACAAGTAGTCCGCAATCGATTGCAATTGATTGATTGCCACTGAGCAGGCGTACAGTCAGCGGGTGACGCTCCAAATGGAGTGTCCGCTACTTGTCACGCTTGCTTCAAGGGAGGGGTGCGTTCGCACAGCCTCTCACGAAAGGAAGAAGATTGCAGTGGTCGTCTCTAGCAGGATAAGCCGTCATTAGCACTACTCACTGCTGCTTTGTCAAGAGAATTGCTTATTGCCTGCAACTCAGGCTTTTTTCATTTCCATTAACACGAAAATGTCTTTATGTCAATACATAGTTACTAATT
>JAQYWP010000087.1 GCA_029379285.1 Rhizonema sp. PD38 | reverse complement strand
GTTTGATAGCGCTAAAGCGCAACTACGAACTCATTTTTTATTTATAACTTATTAACCGAACATGATACTATCCCCTTAGAAAAGGGGTTATGAGAGCTTAATGTTCGCAGTTTCATGGAGAAACGGCATCATTTCCTTACTCTTTATTCCTGAGTCCTAACTAATCTTCGTCCCAAGTTTCTACATTTATCAATTCGCTGACTGGATCTTGCATACTAAAGCCAAAGTCCAACAGTTCCTTTTTCCAATGCTGCCAGTCATTACCGTAAAGCAAAGCTATTTTCCAGATGCTATCGGTTGGCTTGATTATTTGAGAATCTATAAGTGATTGCACGTTTTTCTGCAATTTCACCATAGGGTGAATTACTTGCTGAGTCATAACCTCGATTGAATTCTGATTTAGGTTGGTAAATACTTGTTCAAAACTGCTTTCCGTTTGGTTGGGAATTATTGCCAATGCGTAGAGTGCTATACTTCTGGCAAAGCAAGTCTTAACTTTCTAAGTATATCACAACTTAATCAAATCTGTTGCAATTAAATTCTGATTTGTACGGTAATCACCACTCCAACACACAGATTCTTTTTTTCGCCGTAAGAGTGTGAAAGTCTAGAGAGGCAGGAACAAAAATCTTTATTTTGTCTTCTATCTAATTAAATATGTAAAAGCGTATTAATATATATCCCTGTGACGGTGCGAATCTACCACTTCTTCAAGAAGTATAGAGAAATACATTACAATCCTTCTAGTAATCAGGAAGTGAACTAATGCTTGCCTTTACTAGGAATTAGATTGGTGAAGATTTATACCTTTTCCTAAAAGTCGTGTTGGAAACTATTAAACATTTGTTAACTAAAAAATTGTAGTGTATTTCAACTAAATGAGGTACATTCGTAGGGGAGTTCGCCTTCAGGCGTTCTGTGTAAGGTAAGGCTATTTGCCCTGACAATGTAGTGTACGATTGCCAAATGAAACCGACAATAATTTGGGGTTGGTTAAATCTGGTGAAGTTTATTAGTACTTTAATACTAATGAATAGGTATCCTGTGTTCTTGATCCGACGCCAGTCGTCAGGTACAGGGAAACTCTGCAGCAGCGTAGGTTCCGCAACGTACTGCCTTTTCTTAGCGGTTGATCATATTAGTGATGTTGTACTGGTTAAGGAGTAGAACACGAAATTTTAAGGGCGAACAGTCGTTCGCAACCGCCTTCAATATCCACCGCAAAGGGGAACGTAGAACAAGGCAACATTGTTAAGGGCGAACAGCCGTTCGCCCCTACTGTGTGTGAAATCCTCACTCATTGAGCCTCATCTGTCGCTTTGCTCTAAAAGACTATTGCCTGCTTGAAAAATTTGCTGAACAGTTAAAGTCAGATCTGGAAACGTCAGAGACTGGATGCGATCGTCACCCCTAAACTTGCTAACTTGATACTCACCTTCATCTAAAGAGCAAACCAAGATAGTCGGTTGTTTAGGTTTGCCAATAAATTCTCTACCACCTAATGCAGCATAATCAACAATCCAGTACTCAGGAATTCCCATTTCTTCATAGTCAGCATATTTTTTGAGATAGTCATCACGCCAGTTGGTACTGACTACTTCAACGACTAACGGAATTGACGCAGCTTGAGTGACAGTAGATTCTTTTTTCCAAAGTGGCTCCTGAAGCAAGTTGGAGCGATTTATTATGAGAACGTCAGGTGAGTAACCAGAATTATTCTCAGGTGGTTTGACAAGTGCTGTTTTGGGTATGAAGTAAGGAAGGTTTAATCTGTCAAATTCTACACTCAGTTTTCTCACCAAAAAACCTGTAATCTCCTCATGATCGCCTACTGGTTGTGGCATTTCAACAATAGCTCCATCATGTAGTTCATAACGTCCACCGTCTGGTTTCCATTTCACAAACTCTTCAAAGGTTACTAGTTTGGGTAAAGTTTGAGTCATAAGAACTCCTTTAAATCATTTTTGCTACCGTCTCTGTGAGCCATTTTCATAGCTTTTAACAGTCTCTTATTATTATTGACGTAAATCTCTGTGCGATGCCCTTGACAACGGCTGCCATCCATATCGCCCAATGTGCCATCTTGTCTAAAGTTCAGAGTCAGCATCATCTTTTTCACCTCCCACTTACCAAACATCACATCATTAAGGCTCGTAGTTGAGGACAGTTCGGAGGAGGGTTTCCCTCCGAAAGAATCTGTCCGTGCGCTTCAGCGCTCTTATTACCACACCACGAATTTGTGCAACTAGTACAGCACGAAAATAAAACAACCATTCAAAATTGCTTATTGCCTGCAACTCAAACTTTTTTAAATCTGCCTCTTCCCCAAAAATCTTTTCGTTAACATGATAGTTTTTGCAAAAGCAGTGGGTATCCTCATAACCAGAGGATTGCTGAAACCTAAGTAATTACCACAGTAATCACTGATAGATGACTAGTTCAGGTGAAGAATACATTGTTACTCGCCGCAAGCAGATTCAGCGGCGGCAAAGGCTGATAACGTGGGTGTCCATTGCATCATTTGCTGGATCTGGAGTGTTTGCAGTCATTCCTACATTGCAACAAGCTTTTCAAGCTCCCAAACCTGCCATCACATCTGCTGATTCTCGTTTACAGCAACAAGTGCGGGGTTTTGAGTTAGTGTTACAACGGGAACCAGAGAACCGAGTCGCACTCGAAGGGTTGGTAACGGCGCGATTACAGTTGAAGGATGCTCAAGGTGCTATTCCACCTTTAGAGAAGTTGGTAAAGTTGTACCCTGAACAGAAAGATTATAAAGCTTTGTTAGAGAAGGTGAAGAAACAAGTGGGTAAGAGCGATCGCTAGGACAAGTAGATCAGGATAAAAGGGAAGAGTATGAAAACAAATAATAATAATTCTGAACTTAACCGCCTCATTCCGCCTGAAATTAAAAATGATGAATTTTACGCAGCTATTCAAAGAATTGCTAGAGAAGAAGATATTAAAACAGTTTTGGAAATAGGCTCATCTTCAGGACAAGGAAGTACTGAAGCATTTGTAACAGGTATTAGGGAAAACCCTAATAATCCAACATTGTTTTGTATGGAGATTTCCAAAACTAGATTTGCAGAGTTAAAAAATAGGTACAAGAATGACTCTTTCGTAAATTGCTACAACGTATCGTCTATTTCTATACAACAGTTTGCTAAGGAGCAGGAAATTATTGATTTTTATTACAGCACTCCAACGAATCTAAATTTTTATCCAATTAATCAAGTTCTAAGTTGGCTACAAGAGGATCTAAACTATATAGCTCAATCTGGATTTAATGATAACGGAATTCAGAAAATTAAAATAGAAAATAACATTATACTTTTTGATTTAGTATTGATTGATGGTTCGGAATTTACGGGAAATGCAGAGTTGAATGAGATATATGGGGCAAATTATATATTACTTGACGATATTAATAGCTTTAAAAATCATTTAAACTTCAAGCGTCTTTCTCATGATTCTAATTATATAATTATTGGACTTAATTATAGTATCAGAAATGGCTATGCTATTTTTAAGAAGAAAACTGTCCCACTAGTTAAATATACAACTATTAGTTCGGCTGTTGAAGGAATTCAAGGCTTCATGATTCCTGGACAGGAAGAATATCTTTTCAATAAAGTAAAATCACTGGCTGATGATGCGGTCATTGTTGAAGTTGGTTCATATAAAGGACGCTCAACAGTTGCGTTGGCTTATTCCTGCATAGGAACTAATAGAAAAATTTATTGCATTGATACATGGGAAGGTAATGACTCAGACTTTCCTGAGCGCAACTTTTTTGATATCTGGCAAGAAAATGTTAAGAAAAATGGTCTTGAGGAGTATGTAGTTCCATTACGAGGTTACTCCCATGATATTCTAAGCCGTTGGGATGATTTAACAAATGGAAAAGCTATTGATTTCATTTTTATTGATGGTTCACACCAATACTCAGATGTATTGAACGATTTTGAGTTATCTTTTCCAATTCTAAAAGATGGTGGATGGATAGGGTTCCATGAAGTTATACATACTTGGCCTGGACCAGAACGTGTATGGGATCAAATTGCTAAACTTCGTCTTGTCAATCATGAATATTCCTCAACTCTGGCTTGTGGTCAAAAATCTAGCACTGCTGTTACTTCTTTATCAACGCCAGAGTTACCTATTCATTTCTTTACCATCGTCCTTAATGGGCAACCATTTATCCGATACCACATTGAAGTATTCAAACAACTACCTTTTCAATGGCATTGGCACATTGTTGAAGGCGTGGCAGACTTTCAATATGAAAGCATAATGTTTCTCCAAAATGGAGGACGTATCACTGATGAGATTCATCGCAATGGACGCAGTAATGATGGCACGACAGAATATCTAGATAAACTGGCACAACTATATCCCGAAAATATTACAGTTTATCGCAAGCCAGATGGTGTTTTCTGGGATGGACACCTTGAAATGGTGAATGCGCCACTCGTTAATATTCATGCAGAATGTTTGCTGTGGCAAATAGATTCGGATGAGCTATGGACAGTCGAACAGTTATGCACGGCGCGACAAATGTTTATCAACAACCCTGATAAAACCGCTGCTTTCTACTGGTGCTGGTATTTTGTTGGGGAAAATCTGGTGATTAGTACTCGTAACTGTTATGCTCAGAATCCTCAACAAGAGTGGTTAAGAACTTGGAGATTTAAGCCCGGAGCAAACTGGGTATCACATTCACCGCCAGTTCTAGTTGAGCCTTCACCAGATGGTCAGTGGAGGAACATTGCTAAAGTAAATCCTTTCTTACATGAAGAAACTGAAAACCAGCGTCTTGTTTTCCAACATTTTTCATATGTGTTACTAAAACAAGTTCGCTTTAAAGAGCAATACTATGGTTATAAAGGTGCAGTCTCACAATGGAAAGCGTTACAGGAACAAGCTAATTTTCCAGTTTTGTTGCGGCAGTATTTGGGATGGGTTCGAGATGAAACAATGGTTGATTATGCTCAGTCATATGGTGTAGTACCAATTGCTCAAAAGGAATCAAAAAACGCTGATTGGCGGTTTTTACAACCAGAGGAAGTGCAACAAAAAATTACCCAACTGAAAAAAACAGTACCAATAATTCTGGTTGACGGTGTGTTTTTTCAACTTTATCAAACTGGGATTGCTCGTGTCTGGAAATCTTTGCTAGAAGAGTGGGTAGACAGCAGCTTTGTTCAGCATATTATTGTACTTGATCGAGCTAATACCGCTCCCAAAATTCCAGGACTAAGGTATCGCACTATTCCGATTTATAATTATAATAACACAGATGCTGACCGCGAAATGCTACAGCAAGTGTGCGATGACGAAGGTGCAGATTTATTTATCTCCAGTTACTACACTACTCCCATAACGACAACATCTGTATTCATGGCTTATGACATGATTCCTGAGGTTATGGGATGGGATATAAGTCATCCAATGTGGCGGGAAAAGCACTATCATATTCAACATGCAGCAGCCTATATTGCCATTTCAGAAAATACAGCTAGAGACTTGGTGAAGTTCTTCCCAGATATACCCCTAGAGTCAGTCACTGTAGCTTATTGTGGAGTAAAAAATGCCTTCTCACCGACAAAACCTGAAGAGGTTAATGCTTTTAAGACAAAGTATGGTATTTTAAAACCCTATTTCATTTTGGTTGGCGCTGGTGGCAGTTACAAGAATAGCATCTTATTCTTCCAAGCTTTTTCTCAGCTTGCAAGTAGCTATGAATTTGATATTGTTTGTACAGGCAGTGGGGGTGTATTAGCACCTGAGTGGAGAAGCTATACATCAGGTAGTGTTGTCCATATGCTGCAACTCAGTGATGACGAGTTGGTAATAGCTTATTCAGGCGCTGTGGCTCTAGTTTACCCGTCTAAATACGAAGGATTTGGAATGCCTGTTGTTGAAGCAATGGCTTGTGGTTGTCCAGTAATTACTTGTCCTAATGCCTCAATTCCAGAAGTGGCTGGGGAAGCTGCCATATACGTGAATGATAATGATGTGGAAGGACTGGTAAATGCACTATGCGACGTCCAAAAACCCGGTGTTCGGAAATCTTTGATTATTGCTGGTTTGGAACAGGCAAAACAGTTTTCCTGGTCAAAAATGGCGAAAACTGTGAGTTCGGCATTGATTGATACGACTCTTCTACCTTTGAAGCTTAGGGAGATTAATTTAATTGTTTTCCCAGATTGGTCGCAACCAGAAGAGGTCCTCGGTTTAGAGTTAGAACAACTGATTAGAACACTCGCTACTCATCCTGATAGTCAATATATTACTTTAATTGTTGAAACAAGCAACAGCATTGAGCAGTATGCTGAACTTTTATTATCTAGTGTAAGCATGAATCTTCTTATGCAAGAAGATTTAGATATTAGTGAAGAACTAGAAATTTCTTTTATTCGACAGTTTAGTGAAATACAGTGGGAAGCTTTGTTACCTCAACTTAAAGCCAGAATAGTTTTGGAGTACGAAAATCAACAAGCTGTAGCACAATCAAGAGTAGAAACGCTAACCTCTTATGAAGTAAAAAAAATCACAGATACACAAACTCTAAGTTTTTTTTTGAGTTGAGCGATAAGTTTTTCCAGGAGGGGAGATGGCAAGAGGCGATCGCACAATATCAAAATATACTAGCAATTCAACCAGGCGAACCCGATGTTTACTGGCGCTTAAGCGAGTGTTATCGACATTTAAACTTACTAGACGAAGCTTTAAGCATTCTTCAAGAAGGGGTTAAACTTTATCCGACTGACGGAAATTTGCACTTTTCGCTAATCATGCATTTACGGCACAGAGGACAGAATCAAAAAGCGCTCTCCAGTGCGATCACTGCCTCAAATGCATTACCCGATGATTACACTTTCAAGCTCCTCAAACATTTAATCGTCCCTACAATTTACGACAATAAAGAGGAAATCAATTTTTATCGTGAGCGGTTTACTCAAGGATTACAAGATTTAATCCTTGAGACATCCCTTAAAACCGCTGAAGAAAAACAGAATGCTTTGGCAGGGATAGGTCGCCTCACAAACTTTTATATATCGTATCAAGCTCAAAATGATATAGAATTGCAACGTCAGTATGGGAAGTTAGTGCATGAAATTATGGCAGCTAACTATCCTCAGTGGGTTGCTCCTTTATCAATGCCAAGTCTTAAACTAGGTAACAAAATTCGTATTGGTTACGTCTCGAATTACCTGCACTCTTACAGTGGAACATTGTGGTTAACTGGTTGGCTGCGTCACTGCGATCGCGATAGCTTTGAAATCTATTGTTACTACACAGGAAACTCACCAGACGCGATTACAAAACAATTTCAAGATGATAGTAATGTTTTCTACCATATTCCTCATAACTTGGAAGCTGCTTGTCAACAAATCATAGCCGATCAACTACATATCCTTGTCTATCCTGAGATCGGCATGGACGCGCCAACAATGCAAATGGCTGGTTTACGGCTTGCACCAGTACAATGTGTTGCTTGGGGACATCCGGTGACAACTGGCTTGCCAACGATTGATTACTTTTTATCTAGTCAGTTAATGGAACCGGAAAATGCACAAGAGCATTACTCAGAAAAACTCATTCGCTTGCCTAACATAGGTGTTTCATACCCTAAACCATATATTCCGCCAGTAATTAAAACCCGCTCGGATTACAAGCTACGAGATGATGCAGTTATCTATTTATGTTGCCAAGCTCCTTTCAAGTACTTGCCACAATATGATTTTATTCTTGCTGAAATTGCTCGTCGCGTTCCTCAAGCCCAATTTTTATTTCTACGAGGCGGTTTACTTCAAGAACGTTTGATCCGTGCTTTTGCCGCAGTTGGTTTGAAAAGTGAGGAATATTGCGTCTTCCTTACCATTCCAGAACGGCTTGACTACCTGATGATTAACTTACTTTCAGATGTTTTTCTTGACACTTTCACTTGGTCTGGTGGTAATACTACTTTAGAAGCGATCGCCTGCAACCTACCCGTCGTCACCTGTCCAGGAGAATTTATGAGAGGTCGTCACTCTGAGAGCTTCCTCAAAATGTTAGGAGTGACAGACACTATCGCTCAAAATGAAGCAGAATACATCGAAATTGCTGTTAAATTAGGACTAGACCCAGCTTGGCGACGCCACATTACAGAATGCATCAGCCAGAATCACGACAATCTCTATGATGATAAAGCCTGTGTCGCAGGTCTTGAAGCCTTCTATAAAGCAATATGGTTCAGTTAACCAATTTTCTGGTAAATAGACCACCCCCTAAATTATCACGCTCTCCAATCCCCGTTTCTGAATTAGGTGCAGCAGCTTAAGAGCGGTGCCTGCTGGGCGCTTCTGGCCGATTTCCCACTTTTGTACTGTTGATACACTTATATTCAAAACCGCAGCAAATACCGCTTGGCTGACACGGGATGATTCACGAATTTGCTTAATTTGCTTAGGGTCCAACGGTTCAATCGGAGGCAAGCACAAGCGGTCGAATTCACGCAATGTGACTTGATCCATCACGCCAGCCCTGTGCAGTCCTGTGGCCGTTTCGTGAACGGCTTCAAGAATCGCTGATTTAGTCTTCCGCATTGCAATTTACCTCTATCAATTCATCTTTCAGTTTTGCTTTTTCGAGAGCCTGTGGCGTGTAAGACAACAGTTCCGATGCCAGCTTCTTCAAGGCTTCTTCTTCATCCTTATCGATATTGCTGCGCTCGTTTTTCAGGAAGCCAAACACAAAAAACCATCGATCTTCCTTGTTGGTGATGATCAGCGTGCGAAAGCCACTACGCTTCCCTTGTCCAGAGCGCGCAATCCGCTTTTTGAACAGTCCGCCTCCCAGATCGGCTTCGTAAAGTCCCGCAGCCATTTCGTTTACGGCGGCGCAGAGGTTAAGGTCAGTCAATCCCTGCTTCCGTGCCCAACGGTCGAACCATCGGTTTTTGTAGATCAGCATGCTTAATTCATTTATTTATTATATAGCACCAAGTGATACGATTGGCAAGCCCAAAGTCTAACAAATACCCGCTACGCCGCTACCAATCCCGCCCGTCTAGATGCTCGCAAAGACGCACATTCAAAGAGCCCCTCCTTATAGTCCAAAACTTAAGCAATTGCTTAGATGAGTTGCGGGGAACCCAGATTCATGGTCGAAAGAGCGATGCAGAACATTGATGAGATTCTGGGGCGCTCGAATTAACCAGCATGAATCAAAAAGCGTCGCCAGCGTCTATGCTAATCCCAAATCTTCAATCGTCCAAAATTCGTAGTGTGACAATGCGCGGGTGCGCGTGGGTGGGATGTAGAGACGCGTCTCCCAAAGGGAGAAGACTCGCGCTTCGCCTCTTCATCAGAACTGCAACTCTGTGGAGAACTGATTCTGTTGCCTTACGTGAGTTCTAGATCACTTGCATTCCGTAGCTATATTTTTGAAAGCTATGAGTTGACTTTTAATCACTACTGTGATAGCAAATGGCTAAAGACCTCTATGACGATGTTGTTTGCACTGCCCTGATTCAAGATGGCTGGAAGATTACGGATGATCCGCTGATTCTTAAAATTGGCAGAGGTTCAGTCTTCGTAGATTTAGGTGCGGAGAAACTAATTGCGGCGGAACGCGGGTCTGATAAGATTGCGATTGAGATTAAAAGTTTTCTTAGCCCTTCACCTATCAATGATCTCGCTACGGCTTGAGGGCAATTTTTTATGTATGCCAGAGCGCTACAAAAAAAAGACATAGAGCGTCCTCTCTATTTAGCTGTTAGACGCAACACATTTGAGACTTTGTTTCTTGAAGAAATTGGACAACTGTTATTGGAAGAACCAGGATTTCGGATCATCGTTTTTGACTTCATCACGGAGGAGATTATTCAATGGCTACCACAAATCAACCCTTAGATCAATGGCGTGATACGTTAGAGAAAATTCTCCAATACTATGCGGATCTTCCTTACCGCTATGGAGATGTGAGGACATATGTAGTAGTCAGCCGCGATAGCGAAGCGCTGCTGCGAAGCGCAGATCGCAATCATTTTATGCTGATCCAAGAAGGTTGGGAGAATGAGCGTCGAATACATGGCTTTGTAGTTCACGCAGAAATTCGCTCCGGAAAAATCTGGATTCATTACGATGGGATTACGGGTGAAATGGTTGCGGCAGGAGTGCCTAAAGATCATATTGTGTTGGCGTTCTATCCACATTCAGTGCGAGAGCATACGGACTACGCATTGGCATAATCTCTCTACGTGAAAGTACTAACTTTTACGAGTTAAATTTTCCTCCTTTTTTTCTTTTCCCGCTATATAAAGTCGATACTTTGCTTCAAGGTTTGTCCAGAACTCAGGAGAAGTACCCAAAGCTTGAGACAATTCAATAGCCATTTCAGGTGTGATTTGCTTACTTCCCCAGATAATTTCATTGATAGTTTGAATTGGACGCCCCATAATTTCTGCTAAATCTTTCTGCGTCCACCCACGGGCTTCTAATTCTCGACTTAAAATTTTTCCTGGTATTGGTACTCTTGCTGGTGCCAGCTTTTGACTCATATTGCTGTCTCTCCTCCTGCCTCGATTAGTGGTAATCCTCGATGTCAATAATTGTGAGGTAGTTTCCCTGGTTCCAACAGCCTTATTGTCCCTCAATATACCTTTGCCACATCTGCTCGTAAGCGAGCTCCATCTCACGAGTAAATTGCTTTGCATTCCACAACGGTGCAGTTTGCCGTGATGCTTTCAACTGACAGGCAATTTTTTCACGTAACGCCTTATCCTTACCCAAGCGAACACCCCACTCGATATACTCTTCATTCGTCCAAGCAATGCCTTCAGTTATACCAGCATTCACCATCATGGTGTAACTGTTACGAGCCGCAAATTGTTCGCCCACTCTTGTCACCAAGGGAATACACATCCAAAGGGTTTCTAAGGTTGTGGTTGCACCGTTGTATGGATAAGTGTCTAGTACTACATCCGCAATTCCGAGATTAGCACGGTGGGTTGCTTCAGAAGCAACTTGCGGCAAAAATCGTATGCGATCGCACTCCACACCCTCTTCTTCTGCAATTTCGTAGAAAAACTTCTTAATAGCTTCTTCCTCTGACAAACCTTTAATCAAAAAATAGCTATTTGGCACTTCTTTCAGAATTTTCATTTGCCATCTTGCCGTCTCAGGATGCCGCTTATATCCCCGTTGAGCGCTAAGATACACTACTGCATCAGTAGGAATATTTAACTCATCTCGGCGCAAGGTAGGAACCCCCACCTCAAACCCATCAACGGCTACATAGGTATGAGGCAATCGCCAAATTTTCTCTGTATAATAATTCTGTGCTGAATCTGGCAATACATAGGGATCTGCAATGAAGTAATCAATAGCAGGTATTCCTGATGCATCCCACCCTAGCCAAGTCACTTGAATTGGTGCTGGCTTAAGTGCCATCACTTCACTGCTAATATCTAAAGTCATACTATCAAGGTCAATTAAAATATCAATTTCATCTTGATATATCTTTTCAGCAATTTCCAAGCCATTCATGCCTAATTTGTGAGCATGGGATACATTATTGACATACCATTCCTGTAGCCAATCATCTACTAGCTTATAGTTCACAAAATAAGCATGAATTTCCAAATTTTGCAGATTATGATGCTGAAATAGCCAACGAGCTAACCATCCAACAGAATGGCTTCTTAAAGCGTAAGATAGATATCCAATCTTTAAGGGTTTTGTAGAAATTCCTGAGCGTTGATTATTGAGAATGCGCTGAGAGTAGCGAACTGCTTGCTCTGGGGCAATAGTTTGAATATTTGCCTGAAAAATTTGAGCTACTTGATTATGAATTACTTTATAAGCAGCAGGACAATCTTTAATATGAGGTATAGCAAAGCATGGTGTAAGCAAATGAAGAGTTTTTAACTCATATAGTGAGAGCGGTTGTGCTTTGATAAGTTCTTGAAACAGTGATTCTAACTCTTGGGAAAACGAGTATATTTCCTCCCAATATCCACCTACCATCATCAAACCACGCAAAATTAAGTGAATGGCAAAAATTTTATCAGGCAATTCTTTTGATAGCAAGTAACATAACTTAGCTGTCTGTATTCCCTGAGAATAATTATTATAATCTTGATAAAAAATCGCTAGATGTCGTGAAGCTTCTAAATTTTGGGCATCTAAGCGTAAATATAACTCTAAAATACGAGATGCTAGTAGAGGTCGCTTCAGAGTATGACCAATCTTCATAGAAACACGCAAAATTATAGAAAAGCAATCTTCAGGATTAGAGAAGTAAGGTAAACAAGCTTCTACTAACTCTAAAGATGCAGGATGATAAGGCGCAGTGTTTAAAACTTCCTGCAAGACTTCCAGCAATAACTCTGTATTTAAATCTATACTTTGTCCAGCCTGTAGAAGTTCAATGACTCCCAACTCATTCAACTCCATTCCTTCAAACTTTTCCAAATGAATGGAAAGTAAAATAATTTTGAACAAGTTATTGATATTGCCGGGTTCAATTTCCTTGATGTGCTGCCGAATTACCCAAACTAGAGAGTATTCTGCTAAAGTCTCGCGTCGTTCTGCCTCTGTTTCCAAAACTTGAATCAGTTCATTTGTCCAAATCTGTATCTGCTCTTCTTCTGCATCTGTCATTGGCAGCATCCAAGTCATTTGAGCTTCTGCCTCTTGTCCTTGCAAAAGCAAAATTAATCCTAAATACCAGTAATTGGATAGGACATCAGGTTCGGCTACTATTGCTTCTTCGTATAAATTTGCTGCTTTGGAATATTCGGCTTTCAATAAATATTGATGAGCTTGTTGCTGCCAAGTAATTAAACTGGTAATCATTGGAAATATTTTATAAAGTTAGATTGTAAGGCTCAGATTCCCGACTTCTTTAAGAAGTCGGGAATCTTATTGTTCAATGATTCAGGATTGCTATATTTGTTATCTATGACATGCAGATAAATAAATGAAGTGAGTAGAAAAATCTACCCACTTTTACAAAAAGGCTTAACATAGCTGGATCAAAACCTTCATTTCAATTCAATATTTGTCTGAAGCGCAGTGGGTGGTTTAGTGTTCACCCACTAACTTGTTTCTTTACTTAGCTAAGCTGACGTAGTTGGCGGGGCAACTGAGGTCATCTGTAAAAGGAATATCAGTTACTTCTGCTCCTCCACTGATTTTAGCTTCTTTAGCTTCACACAATATGCCTAAGGTAGTTGCTTCACTTGTAGCACCTACAGTTCCTATCTTCACACCACCAATATAGGATTTAAGGGGAGCTTTATCTATTACTGTTTTTGCTTGGTTAGTGACACCACTACTAGCATTAGTAGTGCTAATACTGTACAGGTAATTTACGGTCTGTGTTGCGACACCAAGACCTAAGTTACTAAAGTTACTACTATCAGCAAATTGATTATTTTCCAGGTAATATGCTTGCTGAGCACGGTTCATAGAACCAACATAAGTTTTAGCCTCAGACTGCTTAGCTTTATTCGCTTGGTTGAGGAAAGAAGGCAGCGCGATCGCAGATAAAATACCAATGATAATAATTACTACCAGTAATTCAATTAGTGTGAAACCTTGATCTTCTTTCTTTTTATTGAGGATATGCTGAAGGAACTTGGCTTTTAGTTCGGTTTTCATATCTTTTTTCGTTGAGAGAGTATTAAATGCTGAGTTCTAGATATAACTTACCCACCTCGGATGAATTTCATATCATCTCGGAGAAAAATTTTTCTTCCCAAAGAAAGATTGTTTACTTTACAGCTATTCTTAAGCTCGTAGAAAGGCTGGGACAAAGGAAGTAGAGCAGTCCATGTTTTATTACGGACGCTCCAGCATAATGTAGCCGAGACTTTCCAGCCTTATTAGTAGTTTCTGTACTATATAGAAGGCTTGCTCTTCATCGGTAGGCTCGAAGGAAATAGGGTCTACTGGTCTAACTTGGTGCCAGCACTTTACCAGAGAAGTTATCGACTGCGGCTGCTCTAACAGAGGTATCAAGCAAAGCGCCATAGCACTATCTATGTTGACAAATTCCTCCATTAGTGATAGATGCTGACTAAGGGAAAATGTTCTCATCTCTGTAACACAGGCTACAAGGTCTTCTCGGAATTTAGGAGTTTTTAACTGAGGATGCAAATGAACACATGCCTCTTTCCAGTCAGAGTCAGTCCATTCTGCTACTGGCACAAACGACTCTACTTGGTTAGGATGAGCGCACCAAAAATCAAGCAAACGATGAATAGGATGTATAAGTTCAAAGAGCTGCAACTGCTCTTCTATTGAAGTTTCTGGTAAACTCATTGCGACAAAAGTCGGCAAATCATCTGGATTTTTAAACAAATCCATCAAGTCCCAAGCCTGCCAGTTCACCATGCTGACGAATTCTAAGTTAGCCGCTCTCAAAGCAGTGAACATATCCGTCC
>JAQYWP010000773.1 GCA_029379285.1 Rhizonema sp. PD38 | reverse complement strand
CTATTAACCCCGTAAAGTTGCCTTGGCAGACTACTAGTAGTACATACTGGATGATGTGCAAAGTTTGAACAGTGCGTAGACAAGGGAGCGGTGAAGCAGCGCGCATCAGGCGTTTTCCCACGCCCAGGCGACTGTGTTAGCGATCTTCGTTAGCGAGTCCTCTCACTCGGGGAGACGCTACGCGAACGAGCGTCAGGGCTTGTCGCCAGACATCGCGCTCGTCATGGAATTAGATTCCTCTCAATGCGACGATCAGGAATGAACCACATAATCGCGACGAGAATGTATAAGGAAGAAGCAAGCCAAGAGTTCACATAGGAAAGTAGAATTGCCAGGGCATAGAATAATAGCGATACCTTGCCTTTGAAGTCTTTACCAATTGCCGTTGCTATAGTGGAATCCAAGCCATGGTGAGCAACCAGAACACGGCTAAGAATGAAGTAAGCGAGCCCAGCGAAAAACAGTACTATACCATAAAGGGCAACTGGCGTAGCAGCGAAGTGGTTATCACCCATCCAGCCAGTGGCAAAAGGTACTAAGGACAACCAGAACAGCAGATGCAAGTTTGCCCAAAGGATGCGACCATTAATGTGTCGAGCTGCCTGTAGCAGATGATGGTGGTTGTTCCAGTAGATGCCAATATAAATATAACTGAGTATATAACTCAAGAATACTGGGATCAGCGGACGCAACGCGGCTAAATCCGCTCCATGCGGCACCTTCATTTCTAACACCATGATGGTGATGATGATGGCGATTACACCGTCACTGAATGCTTCTAACCTCCCCTTAGTCATCTGTATAAGCGCTCCTTTTTTTGTGACTTTAAAGTACATACTTTACCAGGTAGTGTAACCACCATTAAGCAAGATTCTCTGTTGTGGAATTGCGATCGCTTGTTGGTAGATTACAAATTGTTCTGATTGAGTCGAAAAAGACGACTTTTGATTTATAGCTTGCAATTCCCCAAACGAAGCGCATATATGGCAGCGAATCAAAAACCAGAGAAACCGCTTTATAGTATAATGATGGCAAATGGCAGTAGTTATTTGTTTATCAAAACTTTAGGTAAGCAGTACGCTGTTTCCTATTTAGTGCATTTAACGCAATCGGATACATTTATTGCGTATTAATTCCATATGTAGAAAAATATATCACATCCTAATTCTTAACTTAATATTTAGCAAAACTGCATAAGCTCAATTAGTCTAGATTTAAAAACTAATATCACGTTCTGTAAATTAACCTTACAGCGGTTTTCACTCTCTATGAATCACACTATTTGTAAGGGCTAACAGCCGTAATAAAGCAGGAAAGCCCCTACGACTATGGTTGATTTACGTAAAACTCGCGTCCGTGAGTACTCTCTCGCGAAGTCTGCCGGGGGAAGCTTCACCCAGCGAGCTTTGACGCAGATTTTACGTAAAGCTCGCGCTCTTAAAAACTTCTCTCCTCTTCGACTTTACCTGACAATTGCTGTAATTCTGACTGAACCCCAACCAGCTTGTGGCTTTCGCCAAAGCCTCCCTCGCTGTAGGTGAGGAGAGATTGGGCAGGCATTATAAGTGATTATCTAGAGAGGACTTAATAGAATGAACTCACAGGAGGGACAATAATAATTGAATTGTGTCACAAGTCATTTATCCAAAGTTAATGACTAAATCAAAATATTGGCAATGCGTGAGAATTGATGCTGCGGGAAATCGTCGTATTCTGGAAATTGCACCAGCTAAAGCTTTTCTGGCTTCAGCGTTTAGTGAGTTCCCATATGATAATGATATACCTTCTGCCGACATCCAGCAGCAGCTATTAATCTGGTTCAGAGATGCTAGCAATATTGAAAAACGCAAAGAAGCAGAGCGCTGTTTACTGTGTTTTATTTCCTGGGAAATTGAGCAAGTTTGCTTGCAATTAGAAACCCAGTTTGGGGAAGCTCATGGGTTTACCTGTCGTGACTTACTGCCATATGTCCTTGATGATGATGGAAGCTTACAACCGTCTTCATCCTATAGCTCCTTTCTCTGGCAAATTTTACAGGATTTTGATCCAGCACAAAGCAGTCTCAAAACCTGGACAAGCAGAAAAGTAAAACAGCATCCGGCGCTCAATCGGTTTTTGTTGGAGTGCGGAGTTTATCTGATTAGTGATTGGGCAATTCTCAATGATACTCAACCAAAACAGCTACAGCGAATTTTAGGCACATTTTACGTTCTGACACCAGGGGAAATTAAGCGATCGCAACAGCTTCTGGAAGCTTATCACGCTGTCTACCGTGCTGATCGTCTGCAAAAACGTTCCTTAGGAATTAGAGGACAATGTACCACACCGACAACTGAACAACTGCAACTTATCTCCCAACGTCTTGAAGGTAAAGCTAACCCGATGCTTTTAACCACTGTCATGCAACAACTGCAATACCTCGCCTACCGTCTGCGACAGTACCGAATTCATGTTCGCCGTGGTTCTTTCCCTACAGAATCGTTGGATGCGAGGAATGAGTATAATAGTCCTTTGGCTGAGCGTATACCTTCTGTTGATTCTCACTTTGGGGAACAGGAGGAACAAGCTGAATTTTTACAGTCCTATCGTCTCCAGTTTCAAGCTAGCTTAGATCAAGCATTAAGAATAGCGATTCAATCGCGGGTAGAAAAACTACAATCTAAGGATCAGGAAAAGGCGAGAAAGTTCTTAACTGCACTCCATTTATCTCATTGCGATCAAATGTCAATGGCTCTCATTGCCAAACTTTTGGAACTACGCGCACAAGACGCAGTGACTCGCTTGCTGAAACTTAAGGAATTTCGCACTGATGTTCAACAGCAGCTTTTAGTAATGTTGCGATCGCTTGTTATCGAATTAGCCAAAGACTACTCTACCACAGAACGTCTTGCCACTTTAGAAAATGAAATTACACTTGCTCTCAATGAACAAATGACCAGCTTAATTTCTCAAGCAGAAGCAGAAGCTCAAAGTCCGAAAAAGACTTTTCCTAGAAGCCATTTCACAGAAAGACTTTGCGAACAGTTAAAAATTTATATTTTGTAAGGTGGGCAATGCCTACCAACCGAATCATCACTCTTTTGTAAGAACTATGACTAATTTATCAACAAATCCTCAACCACTGTGGTTTGACTTTGAAAGATTACCTACATCAGCAATTCCTTTATCACCTGAGCAAATTAATCAGGCAGTCCAAATCAGTTATCAAATCATCAATCCAAATCAGCAATGGCAAACGTACTTGAATAGTTTAGCTTTCTTTGCTTTTAAAGAATGGCTAGAAGAACGAGAGACATCACTCACTCTTAATCAAGAAAGATGTTCACTTTTTCTACCTGCCGTTGCCAATGCTATCTCTGCTGTCAGCAATGTACAAGTAGGTGAATTTCAACTCTGTTTGATTGCCACTGGTAGTTTGACAGATGAAGAAGTCACTTTTCCAAGAGCCGTTATCGACTTACCAGAATTTACTCCTCATTTTTACATATTAGTAGAAGTTTTAGAAGAGCAAGAGTACGCCATTGTTCAGAGATTTTTGTCCTATCAGCAACTAACAGAAAGATTGGAAAATAGTCATTTAGTACCTGAGGAAGATTGGACATATCAACTACCTTTAACTTGGTTTGAAGATAATATAGATCGCTTGTTGTTATACCTGCGGTGTCTAGAATCACAGGCAATTTCTTTACCTTCTGTACCGTCAGAACGAGCTGATAACCTTTCCAGGATGCAGAATGAATTAACAGCATTGTTACTAAGTCGGCTGGATTCTCCCGAATGCGAATTATGGCAGGTTTTAAATTGGGAACAAGGAACTGCCGTGCTTACTAGTCCTGAATTACTTAATTGGGTGTACAATTTGTATTCATCACCTATAGAGACGCGAAATTTGGCTTCTCTACAAAATCACCTATTAGATTTAATTAAATTATTGACACAACCTGCGATAAATGTCGGACGTTGGTTGTGGGATGAATTAGATAATTTGGCACAGGAATCTTCTTGGGTGCTGTTGCCTATTGCCCCAGCTACAGCAATGCGATCGCCTGTAGAAGAGTTTGCTGCGATTAAATCACAACTTCAACAACAAGGGTTAGAAATTCCTTTGGAGGTGCGTGCAGCTTTTAAAGATTTGCTGTTAGCAGGGTTTCAACTCAGATTGTATGCAGTGACTTGGCATTTGGTATCAGAATCAGATCCCCATTTATGGACATTACTGTTAGTGTTAGGTGCATCTTCTAGTGACAATCTACCGCATAACTTGAAACTAAGAGTGAGTGACGAGACGGGAATTTTGGTAGAACAAGGGATTAATCAAGGAAGTGGTGGTTCTTATTTGTTTACTCGTGTTGTTGGCAGTTGGGATGAGAAGTTTCTTGTTAGTGTAAGTTTAATGGATGGGGTTGAGGTAACTTTACCGCCGTTTGCTTTTAGTTTAGGGAGGTAATAGAGGGTTCTTAAATGTGTCGTGAAAATTGTTTTTTTGAATGAACCGCCAAGACGCCAAGAGCGCCAAGGAGAGAGAGAGAGATTTCAGTTATGTATGTAACGAAACGTAAACTTGCCTAACGCTCTTTTCCGTTCAGCATAGCTGCCTTATTTGCATAACCTCCAAGTCGTGAGAAATATAT
>JAQYWP010000772.1 GCA_029379285.1 Rhizonema sp. PD38 | reverse complement strand
AAATAATGTCATTCAAAGACACCAACATATTGCATAATAACTAATATTATACTCTAAATACTGAATTGAAAAGTATAAATAGTTTAGACCACAGTTCTTTTATTAGTTAGCGTCAACAGTTTTGTACATATTTGTGAGACTTAAACCTGACACTTATGAGTTATAAGGATAAGAGAACTCAAAACTAGTGGTTGAATGCTTGTTAAAAAGTTTTTAGGGGTTTCCTTTTCCTAGAGATGCAATTTAAAAAGCGTCTCTATTTTTTTTATATTTACTGAATATTATTAGCGTTTAACAACCATTACATCTGTCAGCTATAGCAGTTCTATGTTTGTATAAGTTACATACGAGTATATTTATAAGCAGTAACCAAAATTTTTCTGGTTTTTGTTTTTTCTGCTTCTTCTTGTTTGATTGCCATCTTAAATTCTTACTTTTTACTCTCTGTAATTATTTATATTAGTATTTGTATCAAAAAAAACATATGCGTGAAAAAAGTTGAACTGCTATGAAGTAGAATAATAACTAACTCTCTTTGTATGCTGAGAACATAAAACTTTCTGGATAGAGGATTATGTCTGGAAGACTGGGCTAAATGTAAAGTTATGTTTATTCAAGCAAACTTATTTATGAGCTGATTGTTAACTTGGTTTACAATAGAAATTGCTAGATATTGCTGTTATATATATTACAATCTGCTAAATAACTGAAAGCAAGAATGCGTGGACGCACTAAAGCAGGATAATTGTATTGGTAAAAGTACAGCTACATCAGAATACTGTGATATCAATGTATACCAGTGAATCAACCAAGTATCCTTCTACGGCGGAAATTACACAAAGAAGCCGTATTTTAGTCGTAGAAGACGAAGAACTGATTAGAGAAATGCTAGTTTTATCCTTAGAAGAAGAAGGTTACAAGGTCGTAACGGCTTCGGATGGGCGATCGGCAGTAGAATATCTTAAAAGTTTTGAACCAAATTCAGGCGAAGTTCCTTTTGATTTGGTTGTTCTTGATTTGATGCTGCCTCAAATTAATGGTTTGGATATATGTCGCTTGCTCCGCTATCAAGGAAACCCAGTCCCAATTATGATGCTCAGCGCTAAGGGTAGTGAGACGGACCGTGTCCTGGGTTTAGAGGTAGGAGCCGATGACTACTTGACAAAACCTTTTAGTATCCGAGAGTTGGTGGCTCGGTGTCGCGCCTTGTTACGCCGTCAGCGCTTGAGTAGTTTGCCTCAATTACCTGTTTTACAGTACAAGGATGTGGCTTTGTATCCTCAGGAATGCCGTGTGCTGGTTCGCGGTCAACAGGTAGGTTTGTCGCCAAAGGAGTTCCGGTTACTAGAATTGTTTATGAGTTATGCTCGTCGGGTGTGGTCGCGGGAGCAATTGCTTGATCAAGTTTGGGGACCAGATTTTGTTGGAGATAGTAAAACTGTAGATGTACACATCCGTTGGTTACGCGAAAAATTAGAGCAAGATCCAAGTCGTCCTGAGTACATTGTCACCGTGCGCGGTTTTGGCTATCGATTTGGATAGTTGTTAGTTTTTAGTCATCACAAAGCAAATAACAACTAGTGATGATAATAGGATTTCTTTTGGGTTTATTGGTAGGTATTGGCTTTTGGGGATGGCAACAGGTTCAACTGAACCGTTACCTAGAGCAAGTTATGCGACCTTTAGCCTTAAAATCTTCAAAGTTGGTGCTACTAACCCCCCGCTTGCAGCGTTATATCACGTTAATTCACGAGCAACGACAAAATTTACAGCAACAGCTACAAACTTACGAAGACCTACTGGAGTCAGCTCCTGTAGGCTATTTGCAAGTAGATGAAGAAAATCAACTGCTGTGGTGTAACGAGCAAGTGAGAGAGATGCTGTCTTTGCAAAGATGGCAACCAGGACAAGTGCGTTTGTTGCTAGAGCTAGTGCGATCTTATGAACTCGACCAGATAATTGAGCAAACTCGGAATTTGCAGCAGCTACAGGTGAAGGAATGGGTGTTTCATCCTCCTTTTGAGAATGCAGCAGCAATGTTAGAAGTAAAATCTCTGTTGTTGCGGGCAACTGGTTTGCCCTTGCCAAATGAACAGGTGGGAGTGTTTCTCGAAAATCGCCAACCTTTACTGGATATGAATCAAGCGCGCGATCGCGCTCTTTCCGATCTCGCTCACGAACTCAGAACGCCTCTGACTTCGATTCGATTGGTTGTGGAAACCTTACAAGATAGGTTGCAACCACCTTTAAATCGTTGGGTTAATCGCCTGCTACAAGAAGTTGACAGGTTAATTCACTTGGTGCAAAGCTGGTTAGAACTTACTCAACTAGAAAATAACCCAATCATTCAACTCAAGCGCCAACCACTAGAAGTGCGATCGCTCATTGCATCTGTATGGGAAAGCTTGGAACCTTTGGCTCAGAGTCAAAACCTTCAACTAACTTATTCCGGTGAAGAAAACTTGTGGATTAATGCCGATCACTCCCGGATTTACCAAGTCTTTCTCAACTTGCTCGACAACAGCATCAAATACAGTCCTCCTGGTACAACCATTATCGTCGAAACAAAAATAATTCCCAAAAAAAGTTATCGGAACCTAGCACTAGAAATTAACATCATTGACTCCGGAGTTGGTTTTTCTGAGGCTGATTTGCCCTACGTTTTTGAGCGATTTTATCGAGGAGATAAAGCCCGCTCCCGTCCACCAATTTCGGAGAATCATTCAGCCGCGCCTGTTGGTAGTGGTTTAGGTTTGGCAATTGTCCGGCAAATTGTGATTGCCCACGGTGGATCTATCAAAGCCATGAATCATCCCAAAACAGGTGGTGCATGGTTACAAGTTGAATTTCCTGATGTCATGGCAGATTCTCAAAGCCAAGACTATAGTTAAAGATATCTTCATGTTTGAGACTAGAAGCGTGACAGCAATCCTTTATTGTCCCAACCCTGAAAGACCGCAGTTGACTCGCGAAATTAGACGTATTGAGCGGGATGTGTTGCGTATGGGAGCCTTGGTAGAACAATCATTCCGCCTTGCTCACCAAGCTTTATTCGCCCGCAACTTAACAGCAGCTGAGGAACTTCCTTTATTAGATAAGAAAATTGATCGCTTTTACAGACAAATAGAATCTGACTGTACGACAATTATGACGCTACAAGTATTAGTAGCAGAAGACTTGCGCTATTTAAGTGCTTTTATGCAGCTTGTGCGTGATTTAGAGCGTATTGGCGATTATGCCAAAGATCTGGCTGATATTGCCATTAAAATCTTTCCCTATCCGCCTCATACTGCTCTGCCAGAAATTGCGATTATGGCCCACCATGCTCAAGCTATGTTAGCAATTAGCTTGGTGGCACTAGCCGATCTGGACGAAGTCAGTGGACGTAGTATCAAGCGACTCGATGATACTGTAGATAATGCATATAAACACCTTTATCAGACTTTAGCCTCTCAAAGAGATGTTCAAGTCGTTGAGCCAATTTTACTATTAGGATTGGCAATTCGCTGTTTGGAACGGATGGCAGATCATGCCACTAATATTGGTCAACGAGTAGCATACATAGTCACTGGTCATCGTAGCTAATTGTTGTTTGTGCTCTATTCATCTTCTCTCCCCGTCGCGCTTAATCCCCACTTTCTGGGGATACCGAGTTTTCTCGCCTCCTTAGCAAGTCATCTTCTGGGGAAGAAGTCATTATTAATTTATTAAATACGACTTAGGATAGATTTATTAAAATTAATTATTGTTGTAACTTTTTTATGTCCATTTAAAGAATAGGTAAATATTAATACTACAAAGTCTAATTATAAGAGCCGAGTACCACTACCTTGGACTGAAAAGTGGAACATGAAAAACGCTTGACTTACAGGCTTTAGAAAAATTATGAATTGTAGCTTTATTTCCGCACAGCGTGTAATAAGCTGTAATTCCTAAAAGCTCTGGCTGAAAATAAATAATTTTATTTAACTTGTATTTAAATAAAAGCTTACCTATTCTTAAACTTGCAATATTAAAGTTAGCCACAGACCTTGTAAATGTAATTTGCCATCAAACTGAGGGTTCTGGTGTAATTAATAAACTTTTACGGAGTTGACACATCGCTGGAAAAGACTTGCTTTACCAATTTGTCAGCTGCAATCCCTTGACCAACCGCAAGGATAAACTCAATTCAATTATTAATGCAACTTGGAGTAATTGATACTCACAGATTCAATTCTCCGTACAGTAAGATCAGCAATGCCTTTTGGTTAGTAGCTGTGGGATATTTCAGGTTAGTACAGATGCAAAGCTTTCTGTTTAAAGCAAGAAAACAGTTTTTTGGGCTGACTTGTTACGGTGCGTCTCGATAGGTGTACGTAAACAAATCAGCCTGATGTAAAGTTCCTTCATCGTGTCTGTATGCAATTCAATTAGCGATTAATCCTATTTGTTCTCTCCAGTTTATCTGAATTGTAGATTGATGTTGTTTTTTGACTAAGATTTTTCAGGCACATTTTTAGAAAGCAGCGCCACAAAACGTATTACATACAAGTATGTGAGGAGATTCTCTAAGCTTATTGTGTACTCTTTGAAACTCGCTTTTCCTGCTTATGTGTTGCTATATGAATTATCAAATGCAGAAGTCATTAAGTC
>JAQYWP010000771.1 GCA_029379285.1 Rhizonema sp. PD38 | reverse complement strand
CGTGAAACTCGCGCCGGGTGTAAACTTCCCCCGGCAGATTTCACGTGAAAATGCAGGCAGGAAGTCAAATAATATGGATGCTTGCTTAACACTCAATAGGTAAAGACAGAGGTGGAATTCTTGCTAAAATTCCTTTTTTGAGTGGTTCTGGTCTTTCTGCCCAAGGTAACAAGCCTTGCGGATGATTGTAATACTTTTTGGCGCAATCTAAGACATTCAAAATTTCTGATGGTGAATCGGGTAACAAATCACCAAAAACATATGTGTATTTACCATTTGCTGCAAAACAAATAGCACAAGAACGACTACAGACACTCATGCATTCTACAGGCTGAATCGCGAACTCTTCATGGAGTTCCCAACAGGTGTGTAGTTCCTGCAATTGCTCAAGTAATTTTTCACCACCACTTGTACCAACTCGCTTCCCATCTTTCCACGTACTTGAGCAAGTGGTGCAGACTAATAAAGTATGTTGCGCTTTCATCCGCCATATCCCTCAAACTTCTAATGAATTTGTTTGCATAAAGTCAGCTTTTAGTGTAATGCGTTTTCCAGAATAGTTGAATAAATTCTCCACAATGCATGTAGCACGAACGACAGACATTATGGGAGAACCCGACGCCCTGTAAAAAAGGCGATCGCTTACGAGAGTGCGTGGAAAGAAGGTATTTTTTTCACCTACTATGCGATCCGGCAATAACTATAGCGGTTCTCGTTTAAGTCACATACATAATTCACAAAAAGATATTCGCGCTCCATCCCTCTGCCAAAGTTGGAAGAGGGGCACATGGAGAGGGCGCGAGTGTATGAGATCTAACTGAGAATCGCTATATTGAGTAGTAGCGGGTGGTAGAGATCCAGATGGAGAGGAAAGCGGTGTGAGGGTGGCGAGAATCTAATGTAATTGCAGTATTAATTCCTCTGTCATTGGAGTAGAGCGTTTTGATAGTCTAATATAGATGCTGTACTACTGTTTTTTCGTGTTTTTGTCATCGAACCATTTAAGTGAAGCTATCATCCCGTCTTCTGCTGATGTCAACTTCGGTTTTCCTCGTCGCAATCAGCTTGAATTTCTTTTCCGCCTATTTTTTTCAGCAGAAAATAAGTTTGACTCCAACCCCAACCGCGCAGGTGAAAGCGCTTGTCACGTCTCAAGGTTGGCCCCAACTTGATCCCCTACCTCCAGCCAAAGAGGTGTGGGAATGTTCTGTAATCGTTGTTGGTGGTTCTCTTGGAGGAGTCGCGGCAGCAACCGAAGCAATGCGCTCAGGGGCAAAGACTTGCTTAATCGAATTAACTCCCTGGCTAGGAGGACAAATTAGTTCCCAAGGAGTGTCAGCAGTTGATGAATCTCTGGCGATGCGAGCAAAGGAAAATTATTCAAAAAGTTGGATTGAGTTCAAGCAGTTAATTAAACAGCAACCTGTAGAACTTCCGCAGGCATCCAATACATCGGTTGTGAAAGTTGCTGACATTAATAGCTGCTGGGTAGGAAAGTTATGCTTTCCGCCTAAAGCTGGAGCAAATGCGGCAGAACAATTACTACAATCTTCATCACAGCTCGCGCCAGAAAGTCACTGGGGAACTTCTAACGCTTTCAAAGGGGCTGAATTTGACAGTACAGGTCGGAATATTGTCGCAATTTATGCAGTCCGGAGAATTCCTCGTCGTCAAGACTATATACCAAAAGGTAGACTAAGTCAAGAAATCACCTCTTGGTATTCCTGGTATAACGATGAAGACTTTGAGAAAGTACCGTTGCGGTTGCAGGCACCAGCAAATAGTCGAGCGATCGTTATTGATGCCACTGATACCGGGGAATTGGTAGGATGGGCAGGAATTCCTCAGAGACTAGGATCAGAATCGCGTGCAACGACTGGTGAAATTCACGCTTCCCTCAAAGACAACCCCGAATGTACCCAAGCATTCACCTTTCCTTTTGTACTTGCCCTTCAAGATGATCAAGGGAAGAGTCGCGATCGCCTGTCTCACATTCAACCGGGAATATCAAAACAGGATCATCTAAGAGACTACTCTATCAAAGGGTTCCCCATGTTTGCAGGCCGGAGCTTTTTTAATTACCGACGCATTGTCAGTCAGAACCGCAACGATCCCTTCGTCGATACTCCCGAACTCGGAGACATGACCTTAGTTAACTGGAATCGAGGGAACGACTGGAATGTGATGAATCCACCATTAATTCTCACTCAAGAACAGATTACCACCTCTAAGCAACGTCAAAACTGGATGGGAGGACTTTCCTTAGACGCCCTGAAACAAGCCGAAGACCACGCACTGTTATTTGCTGAATGGTTGATGGAAACTCAAAGTAAACCCAGTTTTCCCCTCGCTTATTTATCAGGAACAGAATCTTTGATGGGTACAGATTCGGGATTGAGTATGATGCCTTATATTCGGGAAGGGAGAAGAATTCTGGGACGTAAAGCTTACAAGCAGAATGAATTCATGATGCGAGAAGCAGATCTCAGAACAGATGAATCAGGTGGTCGTGATTTCTCAGCTACCATAGTAGGCTTAACTCATTATGACATAGACTTACATGGATGTCGCTATCGTAACTGGGAACCAGCAAACGAAGCAACCAAAGCACCAGCCAGAGAGTTTGTTGTTCGACCAACATTGATTCCCATCGAAAGCATGATTCCCCAGCGAATTGATAACCTCTTAATTGGTGGCAAAAGCATTGCCGTAACTCACATCGTCAACGCTGTCACACGCATCCATAACAGTGAATGGAGTATCGGTGGTGCCGCAGGCGTAACAGCAGCTTGGCTTCTCACTCAATCTAATTTAACACCAGAACAAATTGTTCCACAACACCGAATGCCTCAATTGCAACAAACTTTTAAACAACTTGGTTTACGTCTCTCTTGGTAAATTACGACAAAAAGTTTTCAGTAATCACAGCATTTTTGAAGCTAACTTCAACCTGAAATTGTTTGCCAGGGGCTTCATTAAATTCTAACTGAATGACATTATCAGCTTTCCTCGCAATGACTTCCTGACTTTCTGACTCAGAGGTGTTGGGATTAAGAGTTACTTTCAACTTCAAACCAAACGGTAGATATTCCTCATTGCGATGTTCCTCATAACAAGGAGTAACTTGTACAAGCACATCGACTTCATTATTTTCTAACAGTTTTAGATTGATAAGTAGAGCTACTGTTTGACCATTTAGTAGTAATCCAAAATCTAATTTTTTAGCACCATAAGAATGATTGGCTAGTGGTTGACTTCTTACATATCCCCAAGAATATTTACTATCAACTGTCTTTCCAGTGTTTTTAGTAGATAGCCAACCTTCTTCAAAAACTTCACGCCACCAATTGGTTAAGTTGACTAATGTTTTGGTAACAATGCTTGTAACCGGACTAATATCTTTTATCTCTGCATTATTGACTTCAACTACTGATGGTAAAGAAATAGCAGTTGGAGACAAGAAACGTGAATATAACAATAGATTGTTTAGTTCAGGATCAAACCAAGAAAGTGGTAGCTGATAACAATTATCAGAATTCGCCTCCAAATGAATTGATTTGCAATATTTAACGAGTTGCTCGTAACGCAAAAAGCCGTGAATACTTAATTGTTCTTCCTCTTCTAAAACTTCAAGTAATACATAGAAATGAGCAGCTTTTTTTGGTAAAGTGATAGTCTCTTGCGGTAAAGTAACAAAATCATCAATCAAAATATCTACAGTAATTAAGCAAAGATGAAATTCACCCAAGCTAATATGACAAACATCATCAATCACATTATTATTATCAGGCTGAAATATCGAACAATCATGTCGAGAAATTTTCAGATCTGGAACTCGTTCTCTTAGCCATGTTTCAAAACCAAGTAGCGCTAGTGCATTTAAATAAATCTTCCATTGCTGTGCTTCATTTAAGTTTTGGTCGCTAATTTTTTTAGCTGACTCAAAATGTTCTGTTTCCAAGTAAATAACTTCTGGTGACAATTTCCGTCTCCTGTGTTGTGAATAAACAGAAATGTTAATCATCTCTTAACCCCTTAAATGGTAGATGCTGATAAAAAATTGGGCATTTTATGATAAGAACTTTAATCATGCTGCGTCGCTAAGCGAATTATTAAGATAGCGACGTAGCACTTGAGCAAATAAGCTGTTTTTTCTATGTTTTTTTCCGCTTAAAATTTATGCATATGCATCGCTAAATGTTTTCTTCAATGCATACTCTCTAATTGATTCAGTCACCTTTTTTATAAGATTTGGCTCGCTAGTAATTGTTGTTGACACGACTATTGTAAATGTTTTTAAAATTGTGTCAAGAAACTTTTCCTCTGTTCGATACTGAACCTTTTTTATAAGGTTTTCTAATCCAAATATACGTCTTGCTTTATACCAAGGTATCTTCCACTGTTTAGCAATCTCTCCTAAAAACTTATTTTCTAAGTAGTAAAGTTGTAAACCTTCATGAAATCGTTGAGCGAAACTTTTGTAACCTTTACTTTTTGACAAATATTCAATGTGCTGGTTAATAACTTTCGCTATTGTTTCATATAAAATCTGTTCAAACAAGGCATGACAATTTTCTTTTAATTGGTTTATTTCAATCTCCTCTATGTCAGGGTCATAATAGTTTAATTCTAGATTTAGTAC
>JAQYWP010000770.1 GCA_029379285.1 Rhizonema sp. PD38 | reverse complement strand
CTCCCCACCCTACCCCTTATTTTTTTAATTTTTAATTTTCAATTGCAGTCTTCCCCATTACCAACATAATCGGCCCTGATAATCTTGCTTGTCATATCAATAAGCAATTAGACTTAATCTTAACTGGCAGTGTTCAATCGCAATCTACCATAAAAATATGGTTTGCCTTCGCATTGGATCGCCAACGATGTCGATTCAATGTGTGTCACCAATCATTTAAATTCAGGAATATTCAGAAATGACTGCTACGACAACTAAAGCTACCTTTCCAATCGATCTTAGTGCTTACAAGAAATTGTCACTAGATCCAGCCAATCCTACTCTCACATCGGAACAGCGGGAGACACTGCTCGCCAACATTCAGCTTTGCCGGGACGCGATTGTTTTCTTCACCGCTACGGGAGCGGCTAGAGGTGTAGGCGGACACACTGGAGGTCCCTACGATACTGTACCAGAGGTTGTCATCCTCGATGCTTTGTTCCGAGGGGCACCAGATAAATTCGTGCCAATCTTCTTTGATGAAGCGGGACACCGGGTTGCGACACAATACCTGATGGCGGCGCTACATGGTGAATTGCCTGTTGAGCGTCTTGCTCATTACCGTGAAGGTCATGCAGAACTACCTGGACACCCCGAACTTGGACTAACACCTGGTGTGAAGTTCAGTTCTGGACGACTTGGGCATATGTGGCCTTATGTCAATGGTGTGGCGATGGCAAATCCCAACAAGGTGGTTTTCTGCCTTGGTTCTGATGGTTCGCAGCAAGAAGGGAATGATGCGGAAGCAGCACGTTTAGCAGTTGCTAAGAACCTAAACGTGAAACTTCTTGTCGATGACAACGATGTGACCATTGCCGGACATCCTTCAAAATATCTGCCTGGTTTCAGTGTTGGCAAGACACTAAGTGGTCAAGGGTTGAACGTTAATGACGGAAACCCAGAAGACATTGATGATTTGTATCGTCGGATCTGTGAGGCAATCACTACTGATGGACCGGTTGCTTTGATCAACAAGCGGAAGATGGCTGTAGGGATTGAAGGGGTAGAGGGTTCAGTTCACGGTCACGATGTTATCCCACTGGATAAGGCGATCGCCTATTTAGAAAAGCGCGGAAAAACCGAAGCCGTCAATTACCTCAAAAACATCGAAAAGCCCAAGCAACCATACAAATTCATTGGTTCCGGGGATAAGTCAGGTTCTAACCGAGGCGTATTTGGCGAAGCAGTGGTATCCGTCCTGAGCCGCATGAGTGAAGCTGAACGCAAAGAAAAGGTCATGTGTATCGATAGTGACCTTGAAGGCTCCTGCGGACTGAAAATAATTCACGATACTTACCCAGAAATCTTTATCAGTTCCGGTATTATGGAGCGGGGGAACTTCGCTGCTGCAGCTGGTTTTGGAATGGAGAAAGGCAAGCAGGGCATCTTTGGGACATTCGCTGCTTTTTTGGAGATGTGCATATCGGAAATTACGATGGCACGGTTAAATTACTCCAATGTCCTTTGTCACTTCTCCCACACTGGTGTGGACGATATGGCTGATAACACTTGTCACTTCGGCATTAACAATATGTTTGCCGACAATGGACTGGATGACGGCTACGAAACACAGCTTTATTTCCCTGCAGATGCAGCTCAGATGACTGCCTGTGTTGAAGCAATCTTCCACAATCCAGGACTGCGGTTTATCTTCTCTACCCGTTCTAAAACCCCCAACATTCTAGATACTAATGGCAAAGACTTCTATGGCGAAGGCTACACCTTTGTTCCTGGTAAAGATGAAGTCGTGCGTGAAGGAACTGCAGGTTATATCATCAGTTTTGGCGAAGCGTTATACCGTGCCGTTGATGCTGTAGAACGCCTCAAACAGTCAGGAATTGATGTTGGTTTGATTAATAAACCGACGCTGAACACGATTGATGAAGAAGTACTGGCAAAAGTTGGTGCTTCTCCCTTTGTCTTGGTTGTTGAATCGTTTAACCGTCGTACAGGATTGGGTAGCCGCTTCGGTTCTTGGCTGCTCGAGCGCGGATTGACACCGAAGTACGCCCATCTCGGTACTCACAAAGAAGGCTGCGGTGGTTTGTGGGAACAGTACCCCCATCAGGGAATCGATCCTGAAGGCATCATGAAAAAGATCAGAGAGTTAATTGCGTAACATAGCACTCCTACCGGATTTGTAAAAAACTAGTCTTGGCTGTTGACAGTTAAAACAAGATCCCCGACTTCTCTAATAAGTCGGGGATCTATGTCTTCATTTTCACAAATCAATTAGGATTGCTATAAGTAAGTCGGCATAAATAAAAGTTTGTAGTAAGCGCTTACTACGAGCTAATTTTACAAACTTTACTTTTCTTTACGTAAAGTCTGCCGGGGGAAGCTTCCCAAGGGCTGTAGCTTTACATAATTAGGTTTTTTATCGCTGACTTACTTAGATCTGAGTGTTTCGTTTAAATGTCTGGCTCAAAGGTTTATTTTAATCAAATGACTCTTGACAAATACAAGCAGCAGCTGATTGCTGACTTCAACTCGAGAACTAACTACGATCAAGGCGATTTTAAGATTCCTGCTGCAAATCGGTTAATATCCCTTGCACAACTCCACATAGGACAGAGAGTCTTGGATATTGCAACTGGCACTGGTTTGGTTGCGCTTGAGGCAGCAAAAATTGTGGCTCCTGAAGGTGAAGTTATTGGTGTAGACATGTCCACAGGAATGCTACATCAAGCAAAACAAAAGATGTTGATAGAAGGTTTAAAGAATATCGAATTTATAGAAGCAGATGTAGAGTATCTGAATTTTAGCGATCGCAGTTTTGATAGAATTTTATGTTCTTTGGCAATCTCGTATTTAACAAATATTCCTTCCGCTTTACAACGGTGGTATCGCTTCCTCAAACCAGACGGAATTATAGTATTTAATTGTTTGGCTGAAACTGCTTTTCCACCTTCTGTTTTGTTTAGAGAAGTTGCCAAAAGATATAATGTAAAAGTACCCAATCCTAATGAACCGTTAGGTACCTATAACAGATGTAAAAATCTGCTACAGGAATGTGGATTTAAAGATATTGAGGTTAGCTCCGAGCAGTTTGGTTGGTACTACACTCCAGATCCGAGCAGTGCAGAAGATTTTTGGAGAATAAACTCCAGGAATGTTTTCGGATATCAAGTCTTCCAGCTAACTCCCGCGAAATTACAACAATGCAAGGCAGAATATATAGCAGAAATCCAGGCTTTACCTACGACAGAGCAAGGAGTTTGGTGTGATGCTTCAATCTTTTTTGTAGTAGCTGGTAAATAAACTACCAGCAACAGAGCATTGATCCACTCACGCGCCTTCATTCTCTGCCGTGCAACTACCAAGAGCATACCAGACAAATCTCAAAACCAATAATCAGAAAAAAACTTAAGAGTTCAATGCTCGTAAGTAATTATTCTGAGGCTAATATAGAAATTTAACAAACTTTCCATCTTCTGATTTCCGCACTTTTTCTAATCTCACTCTTTAGAGGAGATTCCTAAGATAAGACTTGTCAACTCAATCAAAGTGTGGCAAGGATATGAAGATACAAAAAAAATTGGCTTTTTTATTAGTCAGCACGAGTGCGATCGCAACAAATAGTTTTCCTGCCAAGGCGATTCAATATAAAGGAGCCTCTGTATACAAAGCAACAGAGAGTGGTATAACTACTGTTTACTTTGATGGCACTGCTGGCAACCATATAGCACTAGACTTGGGAAATGTTACTAGAACTCTATCAAAGGTTGCAAGTGCTTGTGGTGAGGTGAAAATCTCTGTCCCTAAAGGAAATGCAAGTTTTACGGGATTAAAAGTCGATGGGACAGCAATTGACTATTCTGCCCTTCCTGTTAAGACACTACCAACTTGCAAGAATGGTACCTTGTCACAAGCACGAACAGCAAATTTTAAAACTGCAAAGGGACAAGTTGTCATCGTCGGCAAAACTCCCAATGCGTCGGTTTCAGTAATACTTCCAGGTGACAAGAAGAAAAATATTACAATCAATTCATGTGGTATCGGCGTACTTCGTGGTGTTAAAGGAAGTACTCTGCCTGCTGCTTTCAGTGCAAATGGTACAAACTATACGTTAGCTTCATTACCAGATGCCGGACATGGGCCAGTTTGCAAGAAAGCAGCTGATGGAACCTATTCAGCATATACTCCCTCTGGATGGCCAAATTGACTCTCCCCCGGCTAAAGCCAAGGGGATTCTTTTGAATGAGAATGAAACTTCGTTTTCCAAAGTCTTATTCTACCTACGGAGGGAAACCCTCCTGTAGCGCTGCCTCACTGCTAGGAGCGTCTACGTTAATCTCAAATCTTTAACCGTCCAAAATTAGTTGTGTGACATGGAGTGGGTGCTATATGAATAACTTTCTCCCATCTTCCAAGTTTAGTAACGCTCTTGAGTGCGGAAAAAAATTCTTCTTGAAACACGAACATATTCGGAATTTTAGTAAGTGGAGTGGTAGTAATATCTGACACGAACTTTACCTGGATCTACCGCACTCCGAAATGCTGCCCCAACTTCCACTCTTGTTTGCTCTTTTGGGCATGACAGTTTTGTCGAGTGATACATTTGCTGATCTCAAGCAGGTACTCACAAGAGTAGCTAGTAGTAGC
>JAQYWP010000769.1 GCA_029379285.1 Rhizonema sp. PD38 | reverse complement strand
AATTACCGATCAAGCAAGTCTGCCTGTCAATAGGGTTTGAGACGCGCTAACCCTGGGTATACTACCAGGAATTCTTGTTGCTATTAGTTCAATAGCAACAATGATTGGTACGCCTTCTATACTTGTTTGGACGCTATCAACTTTAGAAGTTTACGGTTTGTTATGAGTAAAGCCCCCCAGCAAACCTTGGAATCCCTACAAGAGGCAAACCGGGCAAAATTTAGGAGTATTCCTACAAGGGTGGAATTGATGTAGGAAAAGTAGGAAAAGTAGGAAGTTTTTTTTAGCTTTTACCAACGATTAATTGTGCTGTATAATTAATCATTAAACCTTTATTAGTATTAGTAAAAGTCTAAAAAATAGGAAAGATATGTCTAGAAACTGCCAGTTAACACTATTTTGAGTTGATATTAATTAAATTTAACAGCAACAGAGTCAGTTTATTTAATAAAAGAATTGAATAAAATGGAAGCAGATTATAACCAACCAGCTTGTATTCATCAGTTATTTGAAGAGCAAGCACAACAAGTTCCTAACAGTGTTGCTGTTATTTTTGAGGAGAATCAACTCACATACAAAGAAATCAATAGCTTGTCTAACCAAGTAGCGCACTACTTGCGGTCTTTGGGAGTAGGACCAGAGGTACTGGTGGGAATTTGTATGGAACGATCACTTAATACAGTTATTGGACTTTTAGGTATTCTCAAAGCGGGTGCAGCTTACCTACCATTAGATCCGATGTATCCTCAAAAGCGCATAGCCTTGATACTGGCTTCTTCCCAAGTGTTAGTGATATTAACTCAAAGTAAATTACGGGGTATTCTTGACGCTGCCGTAATTACACAGCCGACTATAGTAGTTTGCATAGACAGCGACTGGCACAAAATTAACACTCAAAGCGATGAAAACCCAGTCAGTGGAGTGACACCAGACAACTTAGCATACACTATCTACACCTCTGGCTCTACAGGTAAACCTAAAGGAGTACAAATTGAGCATCGGTCTGTGGTCAACTTTTTAACTTCCATGCGCCGCGAACCGGGCATGACGGCAGAAGACGTATTATTGGCAGTTACCACCATATCCTTTGATATTGCCGGACTAGAAATTTATTTGCCTTTAACTGTGGGAGCACTTCTGGTGCTAGTCAGTCGCGAAGTTGCTACTAATGGTAAGTTGCTAAAAGAACAACTGAGTCGCTCTAATACAACTATCATGCAAGCCACTCCCGCCACTTGGCAAATGCTGTTAGCTTCAGGATGGCAAGGGAATAAACACCTGAAAATTCTCTGTGGTGGCGAAGCCCTCACGCAAAAACTAGCATCTCAGTTGCTGACTAGATGCTGTTCCCTCTGGAACATGTACGCTCCTACCGAGACAACTATCTGGTCAACAGTCTACAAAGTTGAGTCAATAGATGCTCCCATACAAATTGGACGACCGATTGCCAACACCCAGATTTATCTGCTAGACGAAAATTTGCCAGAGCAGACAGAGCCTGTAAAACTTGTCCCTGTGGGTGTAGCCGGAGAACTATACATTGGGGGTGTAGGCGTAGCTAGAGGCTACCTTAACCAACCTGATTTAACGGCCCAGAAATTTATTTGCGATCCTTTTAGTAAAAAACCAGGAACGCGCCTTTACAAAACAGGTGATAAGGCACACTTACTACCAGACGGTAATATTGAATTCATCGGGCGGATCGACTACCAAGTTAAAATTCGCGGTTTTCGCATTGAGTTAGGGGAAATTGAAGAGGTACTCAGGCAACATCCTGCTGTTAGAGAAGCAGTGGTTATTTGCCGCTTTGATGCAACAGGCGATAAACGCTTGGTAGCTTATGTAGTTCCACTCGGACAGTCCCAAGACGCATCTAGTGAGCAAACCGCCCAATGGCAGCAAATATGGGACGATACTTACAGCCAGCCCACGGCGCTCGTAGACCCAACGTTTAATATTAACGGCTGGAACAATAGCTATACAGGTCTACCCGTTCCAGCCCAGGAGGTCAGAGAGTGGGTTGACCATACAGTGGCGCGGATTCTCTCCTTAAAACCTAAGCGGATACTGGAAATTGGTTGTGGTACAGGTCTGCTGCTATTTAGAATAGCTCCCCACTGCAAATATTACTGTGGCACAGATATTAGCTCCGCCTCCGTGCGTTACATTGAGTCTCTGTTGCATTCTTCACAGCAAGACTTGTCGCAAGTAAAACTTTATCAACGAGCAGCTGACAATCTGGAGGGGATAGGAGATGAAACTTTCGATACTGTGGTGATTAACTCAGTCATCCAGTATTTTCCCAGTATTGATTATCTGGTAGGCGTTTTAGAAAGTGCGATCGCACTCGTTGCTCCAGGAGGGTTCGTTTTTGTTGGCGATGTCCGCAGTCTGCCGCTACTATCCGCTTTTCATACATCGGTGCAATTGTATCAAGCTCCCGCTTCCCTATCCACAAACCAACTGCGTCAGCATATTCAAGAGCGCATAAACCTTGAAAAAGGCTTGATGATCGACCCAGCCTTCTTTACGGCTCTCCGGCAGCATTTACCCCAAATTAGCAATGTCCAAATACAAATTAAGCGGGGGCGGTATCACAACGAACTGGTGCGTTTCCGCTACGATATGATTCTCCAGGTAGGGGGTGAAGTTGCTCCAGTAGTAGAGCATCCGTGGTTAGATTGGCAACAGTCGCAGCTAACATTACCAGCTTTGCGCCAATTGCTAGTGGCAGAACCGGAAATACTGGGAATACGGCGCGTCCCCAATGCTCGGATTCTAGCAGATGTGAAGGCAATAGAATTGCTAGCTAGTAGCAATACACTACAAAATGTTGCACAATTGCGGGAAACTGTACGGGAAATTACTCAAGGTGCTGTAGACCCCGAAGATATATGGGCATTAAGCGCTGAATTACCTTATGCCGTAGAAATTAACTGGTCAGATCCTGGTAATGATGGTCATTACGATGTGGTGTTGAAGAGGGAGGGTAAGACCTCAACCTCCCAACTCCTGACCAATGTAGTCAGGAGGAAGGCGTGGATGCCTCTTTTTGCAGGAGAGGGGTTAAGGGAAAGGTTAGATTGGAGTGTTTTTGCTAATAACCCTATGCAAGAGAATGCTACTAAGCAACTGGTTGCACAGCTACGCAGATACCTGGGAGCAAAGCTAGTAGAGAACATGATTCCTTCTAGCTTTGTAATTATGGACAGCTTACCACTCACACCCAGCGGAAAAGTAGATAGACAATCTCTCCGCGAACCCAACCGAGTCAGGCCCGATTTAGAGGTGGCATATGTTGCACCGCGCAATTCTGTTGAGCAACAGTTAGCGCAAATTTGGTCGCAAGTTTTGGCAATTGAGCCAATAGGAATTTACGACAACTTTTTTGAGTTAGGCGGGGATTCTCTACTAGTTCCCCAATTGCTTACTCAAATGGAAGAAGTTTTTCTCTTGAAGTTACCTGTAATACACTTGTTTGAGAAACCTACTGTAGCAGGACTTGCTGAAATTATTAATCAAGGCTTTGAATCAGGTTTCCTGGTATTAAACACTACAACTATTCAAAACTTGCTGACTGATGCTGTTTTAGACCCCACGATTTTACCGCCTGCTAGCAACCTTGAGCTTCTAACTGAACCTGCTAATATTTTCTTAACTGGAGCAACGGGATTTTTAGGAGCTTTTTTACTGCAAGAACTGTTGCAGCAAACACAAGCAAATATTTATTGCTTAGTCCGTGCTGGTAATCTTCGGCAAATGCAAGATAAAATTCAAACACATCTACAAAATGAAAGTTTTTATTCCAGAATTATCCCCGTTTTAGGAGATTTATCAAAGCCACTTTTGGGACTGTCTGAGCAACAATTTGAGCAGTTAGCCCAGGAAATTGATGTTATTTACCACAGTGGGGCGTTCGTCAATTTAATTTATCCCTACACCTTACTACGAGCTACTAATGTTCTGGGAACTCAGGAAATTTTGCGCCTATCAAGTCAAATCAAACTCAAACCAGTTCATTACATTTCTAGTCTCGCCGTTTTTGAGTCAGATGCCTATGCTGGTAAGGAGTTTATTTCAGAAGAATACATCAGTGATAGTGCGGCTCCTTCTGATGGTTATGGTCAAAGTAAATGGGTAGCTGAAAAGTTGTTGATGGCATCTCGTGCTAGAGGTATTCCTGTTTGTATCTACAGACCTGGTATGATTACAGGGCATAGTCAAACTGGGGTAACGAACACCGATGATTTGATGTGCCGACTCCTGAAAGGTTTTATCCAACTCGGTAGTGCGCCCGCTCTAGATTTGTTTATGGATATGACACCTGTGGATTATGTCAGCCGAGCCATTGTGCATTTATCACGACAGAAAGAATCACTGGGTAAAGTCTTTCATTTAGTTAATCAACAACCTTTGCATTTAAGCAAAATTATCCAAGAAATCAATTTTTTAGGCTATCCTGTGCAACAAATTTCCTACCAACAATGGATTGCAGACCTGATTGATGTGACTAAGCGTTCTGAGTCAAATGCTTTGACTTCTATGTTACCACTAGTGACCGAAAAAATTTATGGTAAAGAGAAAACTTATTTAGAAAATTCTTCAATGGGATCGCCGACCTTTGACTGTCAAAATACCTTAGAAG
>JAQYWP010000768.1 GCA_029379285.1 Rhizonema sp. PD38 | reverse complement strand
ATGTAGTGGCATTCATCCAGTACCACCGCCTCAACGTCCGTTAACGAGATGCCAACTTGTCCGATAGGGGTGCCATAAAGCATATTCCGGAAAATCTCTGTAGTCATCACCAAAATTGGTGCGTCCCGGTTGATGTTGGCATCTCCTGTTAATAATCCGACAAGATCGAAGCCGAATTTTTCACGAAAGTCACGCAGTTTCTGATTTGAAAGCGCCTTCAAAGGAGTTGTGTAAAATACTCTTTTTCGGCGTGCCAAAGCACGATATATAGCATATTCACCCACTAACGTCTTTCCCGAACCAGTGGGCGCACAAACTACTACAGATTTTCCAGCATTTAGAGAAGTGATCGCATCTAACTGAAACCGGTCCAGTTCAAAAGGAAATATCGAACTGGGGTCAAGTTCTGAAGACAGGGCAGGATAATTCACTCAATCACAATTGCAACCGGACTGTTTACTATGTTATTTCAATCCCGAATTTGGGTTCATTCAGAATCACCCCGTCCCTACACCACAAATAAATCCTTTTTTAAGTATTATAGTGAATTTTGACACTCTCCTACAACACACAGGGAGATTCTGATTTCTTTCTTACCAAATAAAATAGATTATTTTCCCAGTTCTTGGGATCTGACTGTTGCGGCTTTTACTGCTTCAATTATAGCTGAGCGAAATCCAGCTGCTTCTAATTGAGCGATGCCAGCAATTGTTGTCCCGCCAGCACTGGTTACGCGATCTTTGAGTTCTGCTGGATGTATTTTTGTTTCTTGAAGCAACTTCGCTGTTCCATGCACGGTTTGTAATGCCAGTTGATAGGCGATCGCCCTTGGTAAACCTGCTGCGACTCCACCATCAGCCAGTGCTTCTACAAATAGTGCCACATAACCGGGACCCGAACCTGATAGTCCCGTTACCGCATCCATCAGCGTTTCTGGAACTTCTACAACTTCTCCTACTGCTGAAAAGATTTGTCGTGCTGTTTTTTGATGAATTGCTTTTGTGTAGGCACCTAAACAGATCGCTGTTACTCCCTCGCCTACAGTGAGGGGTGTATTGGGCATTGCCCGAATGACTGGTATGTTCGGAAAAGCTGCTTCTAGGTGACTTATAGGCACACCTGCCAAGATCGAAATCACCAGAGGTTTGGCTGTCTCTAGTACTTCTGCTAATTCCTGAGCGATCGCACTAAATATCTGGGATTTGACTGCCAAAAAAACGACTTCCGTTGCTTGCGAAAAAACCAATCGATTGTCTGCCGTTACGGCGACACCGTATTTCTCCTCCAAATAAATCTGTCGTGAGGAATCCGGTTCACTCACGAGCGCTTCTGATGCTAGATAGATTTTTTGAGCAATAAGGCGGGATAACAGCGCTTCTCCCATCACCCCGCCACCAATTAAGCCAAATTTGACAGACAAGTCAATATTCCTTTTCCTTAATTTTAGATCCTAGATCCAATCTCTTATCTAAAATCCCAAATTTAAAATTCCTAAACTATTGTGCCATCCGGTTGGCTTCTTGACCCCATGCTGGATTTGCGCCGGTCGTACGTGAAGGACGTACTGGCGGTTGCGGTACTTCATGAATAACTCCTGTTTGGGTGCTTACTTGCACGCAGCTTGGTGTAAACAAAAATATACTCTCTCCAATGCGTTCTTGATGTCCATCAAGTGCGTAAGTGCCGCCTGCCACAAAATCGACAGCCCGCTGTGCTTGATCTGGGTCCATTATTGTTAAATTTAGGACTATTGACTTGCGCTCTCGTAATGCTTGAATGGCTTGAGGCATTTCTTCAAATGTACGGGGTTCAATAACCAGAACTTCTGAGATTCCATTTACTGCGTTTGGCATACCAATAACATTACTCATAGGCTTAGGTCCTGCTGCTACTTCGTTCTCCATTGTATGCATTGGTTCGCGCCAACGTCGATTTTGAGTTGTAGGTTCTTGTGGCGCTTGTTGGACATTTTGTTCTTGATACAGATTTTGGTAACTCTCTGCCTCTGGTTCTTCCTCGTAGTACTCATACTCTACAGGCTCATTAAGTCCGACAAAGTCTCTCAGTTTGGAAAAAATATTATTCACAATCTACACTCCTAGTCCTGGTTTCTTTTATTGATAGGCACGAAAGCTATTCCTGTTAACTTTTGATGTTACAGAAGACCTACAGCTTAGCAATTTTAGCGCTGTTTGTAGCATTGACTACAATTTTTTTTAATAAATACACGCCCCTGAATTGTTTGTATATTATTTATACACAACAACGAGAGAAAAGTGTATCTTAAACAGTTAAATAAAGAAACCTATTTTAGGTCGAATCCTTTAAAAATTATTTCTCCTTTGTAATTTTTATGAAGTGATTATGTAGTGCGATTGCCAAATAAAATAGTTCCCAACCGAATCATTGTTGTACCAGCTTGCACCGCTAGTTGATAGTCTCCTGACATTCCCATCGAAAGATGTCGAATTTGAAGATGAGACCAATTCTTTTCGTGGATCTCTTTTGTCAGCTCACGGGTACGATGAAACACATCCAAAATTTCTGAATCGTTGAGTCCTAAAGGTGGAATTGTCATCAAACCCTGAATTTGTAAATTTTTACATTCATCAAGTGCTGGTAAGTCAGCGAATAGTTCTGGCACACTCCAACCCGATTTACTGGGATCGGCGAGAATCTTCACTTGTAAGCAAACTAGAGGACTAACTCCAAGCTCTAGTGCTAATTGGTTCAAGCGCTGTGCCAGTTTCAAATTATCTACTGAGTGAATCCACTGGAATTGTTCAATCGCTTTTTTAGCTTTGTTAGTTTGTAAATGTCCGATAAAGTGCCATCGTAGATCCGATAAATCTTGCAACTCGGCTTGTTTAGTGGCGGCTTCTTGAATGCGACTCTCCCCAAAATCTCGAATCCCTGCAGCATAAGCACAGCGCATTGCATCTGTTGATACTTGCTTTGTGACAGCAATTAGCCGCACTGAATCTGGCAGGGCGGAACGAAGGGTGGCAATCCGAACACTAATCGAACTAGTCATTGGAATGTGCGTTGGAAAATACTCTGAACTTGATCGTACTCCTGAGATTGTCCACTGCGCCGTAGGCTACGTAAGCGATTTTCTAGCATCATTCTTGCCTCGGTACGTCCTATAGACTGAAATTTAAGACCTTTAACGTCAGTTGCCACTAAAAAAAATAAGCGCTGAGCATAGAGAGTTGTGAACAACTCTTGGTGATCATCTACCATACAGATTCTATAGAGCAAACCCCAAGTAGGATGATTTAAGTATGTTTCCGAGTTTTCTGGGTTCATTGAATACTAAGGTATGACTATAATCTGTCTTTTTGCAGATGAATACAAATATTCTGATGATGATAGCTGCATTTGGTCAAAATATTTGCCCAAAATGCCAAAAAATTATCCTCTCAAGGAGGGGGGAGGGTGAGAGGAAATTGCATCGGTAATTTTACACTGCTAGCAAGGGGAGTAGCTAGGAATTTCGGAAAAAAGAAGAGCGTTAAATTCACAATTTTTTGATGAGAATTTAAGCGATCGCAAAGAGCGGAAAAGGATATTGGACTTGAAAACGTTATTTTTTTTAGTACAAACGTTCACCTTCACAGGCTACTCCCGCCTCCTGTAATACCGTTTCACTTTAAAGTTGATACATTTAGGCTTGCAGGGGAGGCAGGGGAAGCAGGGGAAGCAAAGAGAGTGAATTGTATCAGAATTTTCGTGAAATGGTATAAGGGCGGGTTTGAGAAGATAAAAGTTAGAAGCAAAGATGTTGTGTGGCTCAAACCACTACCCACTCATTCCTCTGTCCCTATTCTCAAGGTAATTCTAAGTTTTGTGTTCTTCTCAATTAGAAGCATTGCCAGTGCCTTGAGTTGTATTTGTGCTTTTTGCAGAGATTCATTCCATTCTCAGGCAAGATTACTGTCTGGTAGAATCCCTCCTATTTGCCAGCCAGATAATTCAGATCGAGAAAAATTATCAGAGAGTAGACTGTTTTTATTGCTTGCAAAGGTGTTTTAGTTTTGGTCCCCATTATTTTGGCAAGGTATTCCCATTATTTTAGTAGTCTATCACACTAACTCTAAAAGGTTTTATGAATTTTTGAAATACTCAAAGTCCTTCTCCACTCTCTACCTTCACCATTAGCACTACTGCTGGAAGCGATAAGATTTCTGTTCACTTGACATTTTAGCAAATTTTTAATTATGTTATATTTAAGCATATGCTTAAATGTTTGTAACAACGTTTGATGCTGCGCTTAAACGTAGGTAGGAAGTTGTGACCAGTCAGTATGAGAACAGGAGAATTTTCTTTTATGAGTCAGCAAGACAAAAAAACAAACGAGAAACGAGTTATCTGTGCGCCTCAACCAATTAGCACATCTGCACCTGCGTCTGTCTTGAGTGTTGAGGTGAGCAGTCATGAAGATGTGGAGTGGCAGTGGACGCACTTTTCTAACGGTCAAAGTGTTATTCTGGATACAAAATAGTTAACAAACAGTAAGCATTAAACCTGAGTGGAACAAGGGAAAATTTTTTTCGCCTTTCCTGCTTCTAAGAGGATGTTTGAAAAGTTATCCGGGGTAAAATATTATGCCAATCGTCTAACCATAATCCGGATCATGGCAAGGTAG
>JAQYWP010000086.1 GCA_029379285.1 Rhizonema sp. PD38 | reverse complement strand
ATCTCCAACAACTAATTATGCGTTTGTTGAAATCCTTGCTAGAGGGGAACAGCCGTACCCAAATCCAGTCGGAGACGCTACTTGTCACGCTTGCTTCAAGGGAGGGGTACGGGAACGCCGTGCATCATTTCTCTTAATGTCTAATTCTAGGAAGTCTTTATTAAATGAAAAAATATCTTACATTACAGCTTTTAGCACTTAATTTAATTTACCCGCCACTGACAGGGGGAATCAACACCACTTCGTCACCATCTTGAAGGATGCTCTCTGGTTCCACAAATTGCAGGTTTACTCCGAAACGGGTTACGTCTCGCAATTGACTGAGTTCAGGATGGAGGGCAAGCAGGCGATCGCGCACTGCGGCAACTGGTGTCTGTTGAGGAAATTCCAGCACGAGTTCTGGGACTCCATAAGCTTCTTGATAAGCAGCGAATAATTTAACGGTGACGGTAATAGCAGATTGAGACATAAATTAGTGTCATCACTCACGTACTAAAACTAACACGATTCAAGTACGGATTCCACATCCATTAAGACTTGTACCGATTTGTTAGACTGAACACACTGGGATTATTCAGTTCAATCTCCAAAACAACGCTGCTCACATGAGACTATCCATGTTAACAAGTACTTTACTTCTCTCTAAACAACTCCCCACTTTAAATTACTCCTCGACAACAGAGCGATTTGATGACACCTGGGAAGCACCTCTTGCAACCCTCTTAGGGCTGGGACGTGCTGCAGGCGCTGACTTCATCGAATTCTTCCTCGAGCGCGTTAACTATATTAGCAGCCTTGCAGAAGACGACAGCATTACCAGCATTACACCACGTCTTTCTACAGGTGCCGGAGTAAGAGTGTTTAAAGGACATGGAGACTGCTTCGTCAGTACCAACGATTTATCATTTTCTGGTTTGAAAGCGGCATTGGAAAAAGGTCTTTCTCTTTTAGGATTGCAACTCCCCGCTCCCAACGCATTCATTCCAGAAATTAACCTAGAACTCCTGAGAGATTACGCCACAAAAAGAGGTAAAGATGCTTGGTTACCTTTGTGTAGTTCTATGCAAGAAATGGGAGAAACACTTCTTGAAGGAAATGCGACGCTAATGCAGAAAGCGAGCCATGTCCAATCGCGTCGTGCCACTTATTTCCGTGACTGGCAAGAAGTCTTAATCGCTGCTAGTGATGGCACTTTTGCTAGAGATATTCGCCTCACCCAGTCGGTAGGATTTAACCTTCTGTGTGCGGATGGTGCAAATCGCACTTCCATCGCCGAACGTGCAGGTAATACCAGCGATCCTAACTTCTTAAGAACTTGGAATTATCAAAACTCAGCAGAACAAATTGCCGAGTCAGCCGGGAAAATGCTTTACGCAGATTATGTGGAATCAGGCACTTACCCGATTATCATGGCAAATCACTTTGGTGGAGTGATTTTCCACGAAGCCTGCGGACATTTGTTAGAAACGACTCAAATTGAACGCGATACTACTCCCTTCTCTGACAAAAAAGGCGAAAAGATTGCCCACGAAAGTCTCACAGCATGGGATGAAGGAAGAGAGGAAAATGCCTTCGGTACTATCGATATGGATGACGAGGGTATGCCAGCTCAAAGAACGCTGTTAATTGAAAAAGGTGTTTTGAAAAACTTCCTGGCAGACAGAGCAGGTTCTTGGCGTACTGGGCACCCGAGAACCGGCAGTGGGCGTCGGCAAGGTTATATCTATGCTGCTGCTAGCAGGATGCGTAACACTTACATTGCTCCTGGTGAATACAGTGTTAACGATCTCTTTACCTCCATTGATAAAGGTATTTACTGTAGAAAGATGGGCGGTGGTAGTGTTGGTGCTACAGGAGAGTTTAACTTTGGTGTGGACGAAGCTTATTTAATTGAAAATGGCAAAGTTACCAAGCCACTCAAGGGAGCCATTTTAATTGGGGAAGCAAAAGAAATTATGAATAAGATTTCTATGTGTTCTCAAGATTTGTCTCTGGCACCTGGTCTTTGCGGTTCTGTTAGTGGCAGTATCTACACTACAGTCGGGCAACCTCATATTAAAGTTGATTCGATTACTGTAGGTGGACGTTAATTACTCCTGATTCACTGGAAGATTACCTAAGATGGTGAACCGCCAAGAGAAGGACAGTTCGCAGGAGGTGAGACCAGTGCTGCTTTGAGGGTTTCCCGACAGCCTGGCATCTGGCGTTAGCGGAGCGGTAGCGTTAGCGACGTTCGTAGCGTCGGCACGAGCGTCAGGGGTTTCTCTCCGCAAGAAACTGTCCCTGCCAAGGAAGAGAATAGAGAAGATTAGGTAATCTTAAGCTTCTGTTAGGATTGACTTTTTCAAAAATTCAAAATCTAGAATAAGGTTATGGCAAATATCAACGAGATTGCAAATCATGCCAAGGAAAGCGCTGGTAAGCTTGGCATTAAAAAGTTTGACATTTATGGTTCAACAGTAGATCAAACTGATGTCCAAGTGGATCGAGGTGAACCCAAACAAGTTAAATCCTCGAACTTATCTAGCGTTATAGTTCGTGTTTGGAATGAAAATAATACTATGGGTGTCACTAGTACAACTGATGTAGACACTCAAGGACTTGAGTTAGCTTTGAAAACAGCATATGAAGCAAGTTTCTTCGGTGTGAAAGAAAATACGCCTGATTTTAGTCCTGAGGCTACTGTTCTCATAGAGACTAAACCTCTTAAAAAAGCTAACCAAGTACCTGTTTCTCAACTTATTGAGAGCTTGCTTGCAGCAGAAAAAGAAACTCTTGCCGCACATCCAGCAATTAAGGGAGTCCCTTATAATGGCTTGGAACAAGAAGATCTTGACAAATTCTATCTCAACAGCGACGGTGCAATGAGAACAGAATCCCACTCCTTGACGTCAATGTACCTTTATAGTAAAACTGAGGAAGAAGGGAAAAAGCCTCGAAGTGGTAGTGCTCTTAGAATCAGCCGAAGTTTAGATGAGTTAGATATTGATGGCTGTATCAAAGAGACAGTAGAGAAAACTATCAGTCACTTAAATTATAAAAAAGTTAATACTGGCAAATACCGAGTCGTTTTCTCACCAAAGGCTTTCTTAAGATTGCTAGGAGCTTTTTCCAATCTGTTTAATGCACAAAGTATTTTAGATAATCAAAGTCTTTCTAAATCAGAAGATTTAGGTAAGGAAATTGCATCACCCTTACTTTCTGTAGCTGATGACGCTTTACACCCAGCAAATATCGGTGCAGAATCTTTTGATAGTGAAGGAACTCCAACTCGCCGAATTTCCTTAATTGAAAATGGTGTCTTGACTAGCTTTCTTCATAGCGCAGGCACTGCCAAAAGAATGAATGCCAAACTTACTGGTAATGCTAATATTGGTGCAAAGGTAACTATTAGTCCCAACTTTTATCACGTTTTTACTGCTGCACCCGTTGAGCAAAAATTGAGTTTGGAAACTGCCGAAAATGTCGTGTTGATCGATGCACTACAAGCTCTTCATGCTGGGGTAAAGTCTTTACAAGGTTCGTTTTCACTTCCATTTGATGGGTGGATAGTAAACAACGGTGTTAAAACGAGTATTGAATCAGCAACTGTTGCTGGAGATTTCCTTGAAGTCCTAAAATCAATTATCTTTGTAGAGAAAGAAGCAGAGTTTACTCCTGGAGGAGTATGTCCCAGAATTTGGGTTGGTAGTTTGTCTATTACTGGAGAGTAATCTCATAGTTCCCAGATTAATACTGGGAACTATTATTGACCTTTATTTCCCTTAATCTGTGCGTTAGCTATATCAGCACCATTTAATTTAGTACCAGCTAAAATAGCTCCCTTTAATTCAGTGCTGTTTAGATTAGCACGACGCAAATCGGCATTAGTCAAGTTGGCATCATTCAAACTAGCACTATTAACAAAGGCTTCAGTCATCTTAGCAGACTTCAAGTTAGCGCCAGTTAAATCAGCACCTTCCAAGTTAGCATTTTCTAAATTGGCACCTTGCAAGTTAGCATTCCTTAAATCAACACCCATCAAATGAGCGCCCTTCAAGTTAGCGCCTGACAAATTACAGCCAACGCAAGAACTACTGCCTTCTTTCAACTTCTGAACGTCAGCAGGGTTAGCAGCTTTCACAGAAACGGGAGCGGCTAGAATTACTGTAGTTACTAAGGCTAAGGGGGTTAAAAACTTCATTTTCATAATTGTTCACCTAATCTCGTTTTTAGAAGCTGTTCAATTAGTTTTGTTGACATTTTGATTTTTCGCTTCTATGAATTAGTTTCTTTTATTTCTAGGAATTCGTCCTCTTGCTACGGGTGTAAGAATATTTAGTTGCTACTTAGGTACTAATACACAGTCTATAATAGAAAAATACAACTTTAGGTATACAAAAGTCTCTCTCAGAACTGATGTCATTGATATTAAATTTTAAGAGTCAATATCTACAGATGGACTTTTTTCACGCATGGAAGGGAGATCGCCAGATAATCACTTTTGCTAATTGTTGATGCACTTTGACTTTTGACTTTTGACTCTTGAGAAGCGACTGACCTTAGCCCATCAGACATTAAGCAGGTAACATGAAGGTAGATAAGTATTATTCATATGGCTACCAATGCTCGCACTTTGACACTGGGAGAGATCCGAAATCGTTTTGGAGTGAGGCTCAATTCTGACGATTCCTTCTTTTCCAAATGGTTAGATGAAGTTCCCCCCTTAACGGAGCTAGAAAAACTTGGGTTAGAGCGGTTGAAGAGCAATTATGAATACATTTCTCAAGAAGATTCGCCCTTGGAAGAAGTGATCAAGCTTGTAGTTGTTTCACCAGTTCTGGATTTAGCTGGGTTCTACCAACCGCCCTTTCTAATTAAAACCGAAGTGGGGACGACTTTAGATATTCCTGATGATCCAGATAATTCACCGATTCAAGGTAGAATTGATGTCTTGGTTGTGCAGGATTTGCTTTGGGTACTGGTAATTGAGTCAAAATCGGCGCGGTTGGATGTAACTGTCGGCATTCCCCAGGCACTCACTTATTTACTAAGCTCACTGACCAGGCAATCTGCTCTTTATGGCATGATTACTAATGGGCGCGAAGTTTTATTTCTCAAAGTAGATCGCTCTACTACACCACCTGAGTATAGTTGTTCATTCACATACCGACTGTTAGAAAACTCAGTTGAGCGCGAGCAAATTCTACAGGGGCTGCGGTACATTGGAGCATCAGTGCAATCAACTATTCGAGGAAATGTCTACTAAACTTTGCCACTACCAATTAAGTACAGGAGTGCCATACGGACGGCGACGCCACTAGTCACTTGTGCCTGAATCAGGCTAAATTCGGGGTCATCCATTAAATCAGAGCTAATTTCGACACCACGGTTAACAGGGCCTGGGTGTAGGACTTTAACATTTGGCTTGCATAGTTGCAGCTTTGAGCGTGTGATGCCAAACATCTGATGATATTCTCGCAAAGAAGGTAAGAGATGGGCTGTCATACGTTCCTTTTGCAAGCGCAATGTCATCACAAAATCAGCATCCTGTAAGGCAGGTTCTAACTGCCAATGCAGAAACAACTTATTATTTTGGATTTTGCGGAGAGTTGCTCGGGAGTTAGAGCTGGAGGCTGGTTTTCCGCTCCTCTCCCAGAGCGGTAGAGTTTCTTTCTGTGGCAAATCCCAGACGGAATTTGAACTTTGGACTGGGGATTGTCCTCCTTCCATTTCCTCATCCTCATCACTAATATACTGAGCAAATAACTTAGGTAAAAGAGTCGGAGGTGCTGCGAGATGCACTTCGGCACCTGTGGCTATCAAACTCCAGATATTTGAACGTGCCACTCGCGAATGTAGGATATCTCCAACAATGGCGATTTTTTTATCCTTTAAGAGTTCAACTTGAGGATGATTTGGATCGAGGAGAGTACAAATGGTAAATAAGTCTAAGAGTGCTTGGGAAGGATGTTCGTGTTGGCCATCTCCAGCATTGAGGACACTGACTCGGACACCGAGACGATCCATTTCTTGGGCGATCGCCTGAGGGACTCCTGCTTCTCGATGGCGAATCACCATGATATCAGTTCCCATAGCCAAGTAAGTCTTGGCCGTGTCAAGAATCGTTTCTCCTTTTGTGATGGAAGAACTCGCTGAGGCGAAGTTCAGCGTATCTGCTGAGAGGCGCTTAGCAGCTAGTTCAAAACTACTCCGAGTGCGGGTAGACGGCTCAAAAAATAAATTTGCAACCACATGTCCCTGCAAACTGGGCACTTTCTTCGTCCGTCGTGATAGCACCTCCTGAAAACTAAAAGCAGTTTGCAAAACGGTATTGTATTCAGCAGTGGTAAAGTCAGCGAGGGAAAGAATGTGGTGACGAATCCAGGTAGTCGGCATATAACTATTTATTTTTTGGCAAAGTGTCGCGATTGGTAGAGAGTTGATGGTTGATGGTTGGTGGTACCAATCACCTATCAACTCTCAACATGCGGTCGTTCAGTTAATGTTGTAGATGAAAAACATGTAATGCTGTAGAAATCAGCGAGAGGAAAATCATGAATCCGATCGCATCGAGTAATGTTGTTACAAGTGGCCCACTCATCAAAGCCGGATCGAGTTTCAGTCGCTGCAAGCCCATTGGTAGTAAAGTTCCTAAACTGACAGCGATCAAACTATTCACTGCCATGACAGTTCCTGCAACTAACGACACCCATCGTTCTTGAGGTGATGCCCAAATCAAGGACAGAATCACCATAGTCAATCCTAATGCTAAAGCTGTACCCAGTCCTGCAGTCAGTTCCTTACGGAGGATTCTCAGAGTATCTTGAGGAGTGACTTCTCCTACACCAAGTCCACGAATTGTGACTGTTAAAGCTTGAATACCCACAGTGCCACCTGTATTGGAAAAAAGCGGCATGATCACAGCCAGCACCGGTACCATTGAAATGGTTGACTGAAAAGGCGCGATCGCACTTGAAGCACCGATATACAGACACATAATTGCCAATAGCCAAGGTAAACGCTGACGAATAGTGACTAGGGGAGAGGACAAAGCTGAGTCTTCCCCACCACTAACCCCTGCCAGTTTTTGAATGTCTTCTGTCGCCTCCTCTTCCAAAATATCCATGACATCATCAATTGTGACAATACCTACTAGTCGATCTTCGCGATCGACGACAGGTAATGCTAATAAGTCATAGCGCTTCATTATTTTCGCGACTTCTTCCTGAGGCGTTTCCGTCCTCACTTTTATGAGGCGACTGCTGGCAATTTCTCGAATATTAGTACTGGGGATAGTAAAGAATAACTGCCGTAGAGAGACAACACTCACTAAAATGCGCTGAGCATTCGTCACGTAAGCGTAGTAAATCGTCTCTTTGTCTTCATCCTGAGAACGGATTTTTCTCAAAGCTTCACCGACAGTCAAGCCTTCTTGCAATTGTACGTACTCTGTTGTCATTACTCGTCCCGCAGTGCCTTCAGAATAACCGAGAATCGTTACAGTCGCTTGCCGTTCTTCTGCACTTAGTTCTTGTAATAACCATTTAACGACACCTGCTGGCAGTTCATCAAACAACTCAGCTCGTTCGTCAGGACTCATTGCCTCCACAATTTGCGCCACTTGCACATCATGCAGAGAAGTAATCAGTTCTTGTTGTACCTCACCTGGTAGGTATTCAAAGACATGAATTGCCTGACGTTTGTTCAAGAGGCGGAATGAAATTGCCCGTTGTTGCTGAGGTAATTGTGTAATGAACTCTCCCGCATCAACAGGTTGTAAACGATTTAAATCTATTTTGAGCTGATTTAGATCAGCAATGTCAATAACTGAACTGCGAGCATCTTGCGTAAGCATAAAACCTCCTAATGTCTCCCCTGCACTGGGAGACATGCTCGCCAGTTCAGAGGAGGATAGTACTGCCGTCTTGTGGACTATGGTCCATAAAATCTCGGAATTTCAACATCGATAACCAATCATTGGCATCGCTAAGTCATAATACTAACCTGGATCGCCGCGATCCGCTAGATGCTAAGACTCAGTGCGGAGAAGTTTTCTTTTACCACACTTTCATGAGCCTTTTTTGACCCTGATCCCCGTTAATTTGTTGTAGATTTTACTACTGCTACAGTTTATGTCAAGCGTATAATAAAGTGACTTTGCGACTTTATTATGTTAAATTCTTTACTAGTAATTAAGTAAGCTTTTTTACTTGCAAATATGCAATTATAACATTATTAAAGAATACCTACGCAAAAATACGTTTTCATTTATTTATGCTCACTTGCTTATAGAGTAGAAATATTTTTGATGCAAGTATTCTTTACATTGGCAATGTATTTTGACAGTTAAGGCTGGTAATATATGGCAGGTATTGGATAAGAAATTATTCCAATACCTAATCCTCTGTTACCAACAAAGTCTAAAAAGCTACTAACTTATAACTTGGTAGTTGGCTTTTCGCTCGTTACGCCCTTTTTATAGTTCAAAGTGTACACGCCTTGAGTATCGAGAACGCGATACCACAAGCCTGTTTGTTTGCCCATAGAAAGAATTTTATTAAGAGTGATTTTAGCTGTCTTAAACTGTTGTGACGTTAACTTATCCCCATGAATATCCCGGACAATAGCATCAATGTGAATATGCCTATCAGGCAAAGAGCGCATTAAAATCAAGACAGCATTTTGTAGGGAGTACGGTTGATATTCTGGTAAAAGCGGCAAGCTGTCGGTTTTTCTGGGAATAGCGAGTTGAGGAATATCGGAAATGTCAGGTTTTACTGATGGTGAAGGTTGAGGTTTTTCGTCAACAATTGCCTCTAGAGGCTCTTCGAGTACGGCTTCTATTTTGGACGCATCAGGCAACTGCCGCAAAATTTGCGAACTCACCTGCTCTTCCAACGCGTACCCTGATATTAGATCTGACAAAGTTTTGATCTGGTCGCTAATAAAAGACAAGCGACGCTCTAATTGGGATGCTTCTAAAACGTAACGCTCGCGCTCTACTTCTAAAAACCTTACAATATCGGATAAATCAGCCATACCTATGCGATCGCAAGAACGAAAAGTGGACAAAAAGGAAGTTTATGTAAAAGCACACATTCGTGCTATTCGACAAAGAGTGTACCGATTTGTCTGTAAAGAATGCCAAATAGTGGTCGAACGCATTTGCTATCCTTCTCGACCACTATTTTGTGAACGTTGCCGACCCCCGAAAGTTAAACTACAGGAATCTTCGTCCAAGTTGATGGTCAAATCAAAAAAGAAATCCGGGAAAAAAGAACCTATTTCCATTCTGAAGACTTCGTAAACTGCACTACAAACATTTACTCTTATCTCATCAGTGTAGTGGTTATTGCGTCTCTATCGGCAATTTTTCTGAAAAAGTAGGTAGAACAAAGCAAAAGTCGTGCGAGATGAATCGCCTGAGTTAACGCTACTTACCTAACAACGATAGGTGGGAATATATCGATTCAGATCTTCAGATCTTAGCGAGTTGTAAGAGTAATGAGCCTTGTAGAGACGCGGAATTTCACGTCTTGACAAGGCTATAATGTTAAAACTAAATTATCACTCCTCAGTTAGGTATTATCAGATCCTTCAAGCCGAGATAGTATTACAAAAAACAAACGACGCGACTTCTCAAGACTCAACTTACAACAGTTTGAAATTTGGCTTCTAAGATGCTCTTGGCAGAAGCCTTTTCATATGAGAGAATACATTTAACTAACCTTCATTTGTACTATCCTAGTCGATTCCCGAACTTGTTTTAGTTTTGCTTGAATAATTCACTTCACAGATACAAAGTCTAAGAACGCGAATAGTTGTCACATCTAAATTATGAAAACCCCTACCCAACTGCAAACGCGCCTGGAGAATTATTACCAGCAAATCAAGACGATCATCTTAACACGTCAAAACCCGATTACTGGATTGCTACCAGCAAGTACAGCAATAACTGCCCACGGGGATTACACCGATGCTTGGGTGCGTGACAATGTGTACAGTATTATGGCAGTCTGGGGACTGGCGATCGCATACCGCAAGGTTGATGAAGATAAAGGACGTACCTATGAACTAGAACACAGCGTCATCAAGCTGATGCGTGGATTGCTATTTTCAATGATGCGACAAAGTTTGAAAGTAGAGCGATTCAAGCATACTCAGTCTCCGTTAGATGCATTACACGCTAAATATAATACGGTGACTGGCGATATCGTTGTTGGCGACGATAGCTGGGGACATCTGCAAGTTGATGCCACATCAATATTTTTACTGATGTTGGCACAAATGACTGCTTCTGGATTTCAGATAATTTTTACACTTGATGAAGTAAATTTTGTTCAAAATCTAGTTTACTACATTGGACGGGCTTACCGCACACCTGATTACGGTATTTGGGAACGGGGTAACAAAATCAATAGTGGGAATGCAGAATTAAATGCGAGTTCTGTCGGTATGGCCAAAGCCGCCTTGGAAGCAATCAATAGCTTAGATTTATTTGGCGTGCGTGGTAGTCAAGCATCAGTGATTCACGTGCTGCCAGATGAAATTGCCCGTGCCAGAATTACGCTAGAATCTCTACTACCACGAGAATCGTCTTCAAAAGAAATTGATGCGGCGTTGTTAAGCATCATTAGTTTTCCTGCCTTTGCGGTAGAAGATGTAGAGTTATGCGATCGCACTCGCAACGAGATTATCACTAAACTTGAAGGTAAATACGGTTGCAAACGTTTCCTGCGAGATGGACACCAAACTGTCTTAGAAGACAAACACCGCTTGCACTACGAACCATCGGAACTCAAACAATTTGAGCATATTGAGTGCGAATGGCCTTTATTTTTCACATATTTACTTCTGGATGGGTTGTTTAGCGGCAAAGAAGAACAAGTTAAACATTACCAAGAACGTTTAGAATCTTTAGTTGTTGAACGTGATGGATTGTATTTGCTCCCAGAAGTTTATTACGTCGCGGCCGAAAATGTAGAAGCGGAAAAATTAAATCCTCAAAGTCAGCCACGTTTGCCAAACGAAAATCTCCCCTTAGTTTGGGCGCAGAGTTTGTATTTCCTTAGTCAAATGCTGAGTGAAGGATTAGTGGCAGTTGGGGATATAGATCCCTTGAGACGACACCTTTTTGTGGGAAAACAGCGCGAGGCTTTAGTACAAATTGCAATGCTTGCAGAAGATGAAGATTTACAACTCTTACTGGAAGTTCACGGTATTGAAACGCAAACAGCTAAGGAAGTAGAACCAATCCAAGTCCGACAAGCTAGCGAACTTTCATCTATTTTCACCCAAATTGGGCGTAATGACAAACTTGGTTTGACTGGACGTCCGGTACGGCGGTTGCGGAGTTTAACAACATCTCGAATCTTTCGGATTCGAGACGAAACTGTTGTGTTCTTACCATCATTTTTAGACTCTCAGCAGTTCTACTTAACTCTTGATTATAATTTTCTCGTGGATCAACTGAGAAGTGAACTCGCTTACATGCAAAAATATTGGAGCGATTTGGGACGTCCTACCTTAATTTTAATGTTGACTCACACCATGTTGGAAAGAGGAAGCGAGGAATTGCTTACCCTAATGCAGGAACTTAAGGATGGTATTTGTAATGGTGTGCGGGTGAAATTGGGGCGAATCAATCAACTCATGTTGACAGCAGCGACACAACGGATTGATTTTCTACAGGATTTAGATCTTTCCTCTTCAGTAGTCAAAGATGCCGCACCTCGCAAATCTTACCTCAGTCGTCCAGAGAAAAACTCGCAGTTAGGGCATACCGAAGAAGTCAAGATGGAGTGCGAAAATAACTTAGAATGCTTGCTTTCTTCTTTAGAATCTTCAGAAAATCTCTACGAGCAAATAGAGTTATTGCAGACTTTAACTCGTTTGCAAAAACTTGAGTTTGATACGGGTTTTGGAGATGGGACGTATCCCGTGACGGTAGCGGATTTGCTAGATGAAGTTTACACCAAAGCAGGAAAATCAGGTCTTTGGGCAGTGGTACGTCGTGCGGCTGGGTTACGCCAGATGGGTGATATGACTTTATCAGACGCTGTGACAAGTATTGTGGTACGGGGTAAGCAAATTGCTGTGGGAAAGGCTTACAGTGAAGCATCGCTGATTACAGTGCCGATGTCACATATCGAAATTATGGAGAAGATCAATCATTTTTGTCGTGAGGACATCCGCGATCGCGTCTTGACTCAAGAGATCCTCATTTATTTGAGCCTTTCCATTAAGTCAGAACCAGAAATCTTCCAAGGATTATTAACATTAAGAGTTGGCTATTTCATCCTGTTGATTACCAGCGAACTTGCAGGAGAGTTAAAAGTCACTCAAGATGAAGCATACGAACATTTGATGCAACTTTCGCCTTTTGAAGTGAAAACACGCTTACGTCAAGTATTGCTGGGTTATACTGGGATCAGTCAACTGTTACGCAAGCAGGAATCACTGCACGTCAAACAAAAAGAAAGTGAGATTGATTGGGAACCTGCACTTGTTGAGGAAATAGAAATTGCACCAGAGGGTTGGCGGCGGTTTCGCCAAGCTGTAGGTGCAACGGGACGTGTACCAAAAGACTTCTTTAAACAAGTTTGGCGTCTAATGGCTCATTGTAAAGGTCTTGTCATCGGTGATAAACTTGAGCGCCGCAATCGCTTGGATAGCGAGTTGATGCTGTCGGAGATGACAGAGGGAGAAAAGAACTTTGCTCTACTCGTAGAGCATCTTTTAAATAAAATAGAGGCTCCCGAGTACCGTCAAGTATGTATCGAGACATTAATTGAATTAGCCGCGATCACATCTCGGAACCCTAATTTACAAATAGAAGCATATATTGTGTTGGATGTGTTAATCGGTCATGCTGTACGGTTAGCATGGTTGGAGGAACATCCGAATAGAAGCGATCGCTATGATGAAGATAAAGCAAGTGCATGGAAATCGTTCTACAACACTTCTCCTACAGAGTCTGCTTACTCTATTGTCAAAGCATTCCGCTTCCTAACCGAATTTGAGCAAAGTAGTGCAGCTTAATTGTTAGTTAGAGACATAATGTCACGCTTGAGATCTTTATAAAGAAAGGCAGCAAAGTCTGCTGGGGGAAACTTACAAGAGCCCATGAGCGAGCTTGACAATAAAAATGTATTCCCTTGTAAAGTACCGCGCCAAGCGATCCTGCCATTCGCTTTTGTCTGGAAGACTTCGCGCGAAGCTCACCAGGGGAAGCTTCCCCCGGTAGACTTCGCAAGGAATACGGCGTCCGAGGGTTGAGTCCCTGGTTCTTATACCATTTCACGCTCAGACATGATACAAATGATGGTTTCTAATTCTTTCCTCCCCTGCTCCCTGCTCCCTGCTGCCTATTTGTATCAACTTTAAAGTGAAATGGTATTAAGCCTGGGGACAAAACTCCTTGAGTTATGACCGAATCAAAAGTCAAGAGAAATGAGAGAATAACTTTCCTATAACTTAAAATATTGATAGCAGATTAAGTCATTGCGCTGCTTACTTCCGAACCGCTATACATGAATATTGGTTAGATAGACTGCACACGCACGCCAATGAAGCAGAGACAGAAGGTAATCTTACATAGATTCGGAAGTAGTTTTTCAACATCACCCATTTCAAAAATTAACAGGAAAACCAGAATGGACGAAAACCAGAAAAAGTACATAGGGCGACTTGAAATCAATGATCTGATTGATGATGCTATAGCACGACGGAGCCTGGATACAGATTCAGAAGATGCTTTGTCAGCTTTGTCTTATGAGGAAGCGGCAAGGATTGCAGGTGGTTTAACTACAGGTACAGTAGAGCCGACAAAAGCTGTTTGTCCGCCGATTACACTTGGGATACTTTCACAAATTCCACCAAATCAGCAGACTTCATAAGTCATTAGGTGTCAAAGATACTCTTCGCTCTTCGGTTCAATTAGTGAAACACATTGTTGCTGATAAGACTAAGTAGGGCTTGCTGAATAAAAGTGTAAGGAAGTCCAGATCAAGGGTTCAAGTCTTGTTTCACCAAGCAAGTGCTTTCGTTATAACATCTTTAGTCTCAAAACCCTTGCACAATCGCTCGGGAGCGATCGCTGGATAAATTTGAAACCTGAGCGATGAAACAACTATTTTACCAGATGTGCATCTTCTATAATTTGCTTCAGAAACTTATTCAGTAAACCCTAAGAAGGTAGGCGGCAAAATTTACAACTATAATAACGAAATCTAAAATCTCTGAAATTGGCTCAGAGTTGCGCTAAGCGCGCTCTTAACAGCAACAAACCTTTTCAGTTTATTTCTGCCCACCTACTTATGCTTTGCCCCAGTGGAACCTTCTTAACAGAACTACGTGTAGCTTATCTTAAGCAGCCACTACTCGTTACAGATGAACTGATGGCAAAGACTAGCCCAATTATATCATCTTCAGTAAATGAGTTATAAATAAAAGATAGGTTCGTCGTTGCGCTGTCTTCGTGTTAAC
>JAQYWP010000767.1 GCA_029379285.1 Rhizonema sp. PD38 | reverse complement strand
CACAACTTGGTGTCAATAGGGATAGCTCTGCCTCAAGATCAACACAACTTGATGTCAATAGGGATAGCTCTGCCTCAAGATCAACACAACTTGGTGTCAATGGCGATCGCCCAGCCTCACAATCAAACACCTTTTCATTGGGAGTGCCCACCCAATTAGGTGATATGCCGACAAATCGTCCTGAGCTAATTAACGATGTCCTGCTCGAACTCTTACAAGACTTAGATCCCTTAGTGCAAGCTGCCAGTCTTTATGCCTTGCATCTGTCGAATCCTGCTGATAGCAACCAGCAAGCTCGCGCAATGCTAGAGCAAAATCAACAAAAAGATTGGCTTGTACAAGAAACAGCGCAAAGAATTCTCGGTCAGACTTTGCAACAGAACGATCTGGGTGCTGTTCCAACTTTCATTGCTCAAGTCAGAACAATGGGGCACGCTGAAAAGCGGGTTTTCCAGCAGCCCGTAATTCAAGTTGGACGCGGACGCGAGAACGACATCGTGATTGTTGATAACCGTGTCTCCAGACAGCACGCCATTTTCTATTTAGATGAAAAAGGAGTCAGTGTTAGAGACTTAGGAAGCAGCAATGGTTTACGTATTGGTAAGGAACATATTCGCGAGCAGCAGAAGCAATTGAAATCTGGAGACATTGTTCGCTTTAGTAATGGAGATGAGTTAATTATCCTTGTGCAATGGGAAATGCAACATGCTCAGGGAGAGACAACCACAGACTCTTTTGGAACCCTAGAAAAGCTGTTATGGCTTTATGGCAGCAGTTTCTTCCAAGGATTAAAGGCAAATGCTTTAATTAACCTGGCTCGAGATGCTAACGTGCGGGTTTACCGTTCGCAAGAAGAAATCTGTAGAGTGGGAACACCTGCTACTGAACTTCTCATTCTCATTGACGGCGAGGCAAGTGTACTTGCAAGTCAGACAGAGAATACGGCTATTTTACCTGGACAAACTATTGGTGAACTAGAAGTACTAACTCACAGCAATTATATGACAACAATAGTTGCTGCGTCTTCAAGAACTCGGGTCTTAGCTATCAACGCAAAAGCATTCGAGGTCATACTTTCATACGACGACTCAGTACTAGCAAAGAATCTCCTAGCAAGAGTAAGTACTCGTCTTCAGCAAAGTTTAGGACAGGTAGCAGCTGTGACTCAGATTTAAGTATTTTCAAGCGAAGAGAAGATAGGTGGAAGTATGGGGATGGGTAAGCGTGAAGAGATAATTATTTGAACCCATTCCTCATTTCCCAAAACCCAAGTCAACTCATATTCTGGGATGGAAATAGACATGATTAAAATCAAAATCATTGATTCACAGAAACCAGATCAGGTACAAGAAATAGATTTACAACCAGGAACCATGCTCAATCAAGCGTGCCTAATTGGTCGCGCTCCGAACAGTCATTTGTTTCTGGACAGTAATGAAGTCAGTCGAATGCACGGGAAAATTGCTTTGAAAGATGGCAATTATTATTTTGCTGATCTTGGAAGTGCTGGTGGTTCTCGAATTAATGGCGGGAATGCCTCAGTAAATCAGGATCATCTCCTTAGACCCGGTGATATGATTCACGTAGGTAAATTTTTCTTGATGGTTTTACAGGTCGGAGCCCCAGAATCACGACAAGAAACAGTTGCACAGGTGGGATTGCATGAAAAAACAGTTATAGAATTTATAGACCCAGTAAGTCAAAGCCTTCAACAAGATGTGGTGGAACTAGCTTCGCCACTACAAGTTCAAGAAACATCTCACCAACTGCAAAAAGATGTTTCTCCTCAAGAGTATATGCCTTTGGCGATGGTAGAGCCGTCTCAAGTGCAACGTTGGATTAAAGGCGACTTAACAGTAAAGTGCGTAAGTATTATTGATGAAACACAAGATGTGAAAACTTTTCGATTTGTAGCAGATCCTCCGGTTTTATTCACTTACAAGCCTGGTCAGTTTGTTACTCTCGATTTGGAAATCAATAACGAGCAGATATCACGTTCCTACTCCATTTCATCTACACCTTCGCGTCCTCATACCTTAGAAATTACTATCAAACGTGTCCCGGCTCCCCCAAATTCTTTAGCCGAAGTACCAAAGGGTATGGTTTCTAACTGGCTGCACGATAACATCACAGTCGGTAGTACGATTAATCTGAGTGGACCATTGGGCAAGTTTACTTGCTTTGCCAATCCCTCCCAAAAATTGTTGCTGATTTCCGCAGGCAGTGGTATTACACCTATGATGTCGATGTCACGCTGGCTGTGTGACACTGGATCCAATTGCGATATTGTCTTTTTCCATAGCGCTCGCTCCCCTCGTGATATCATTTTCCGGCATGAACTGGAGTTGATGTCAGCACAGCATCCCAATTTTCATTTGGCAGTTTCCACAACTCGTAAAGAAATTGGTCATAGTTGGCTGAGTCTCACTGGTAGGATTAATGCAGCCATGCTAGAAGTAATCGTGCCTGATTTTCGCGATCGGACTGTATATGTCTGTGGACCAGATACTTTTATGCAAGGTGTCAATGAGTTACTGGAAAGTATTAACTTTCCCATGCAAAACTATTATGAGGAAAGCTTTGGCCCTCCAGCGAAGAAGTCCAAATCTGAGAAGCCTAAACAACAAGTTGCCGCACCCAGCAAACCAACAACTCCTCCCCCTCCTGTTGCACAAGGCTTAAAAGAACTTATGAGGAATATGTCTCCAGATACGACTCCCAAGTCAAATGGAGGTAAAGCTACTCCAGTAAGTGCACCAGCTCCGAGCGTGCCAGCGCCAACGGTACTTTCCTCAAGCAAAACTGCTGTGGTTTTCGCGAAATCAAGCAAAGAAGTTCCTTGTGATGGCGAAGAATCTATCCTAAGTGTCGCTGAACAAGAAGGAGTAAAAATACGCTATAGTTGCCGTTCTGGAGTTTGTGGCAGCTGTAAAAAACGTAAGATCCAAGGAGAAATTAGGCTCGAAGGTGAACCAGAAGCTTTGGAAGAAAGTGACCATCAGGAGGGGTATATTCTCACGTGTATCTCTTACCCTGTTGGGCGGGTTGAAATTGATGCATAGCTTAACATCAACTTTCCTGTTGAGGCCTGCAGAGAAAAATGTATGATGGCACAAGCTTCGCACTATCATACATTTTTTACAAGTATGCGCCTAAATCTGCTTTTAACCAAAATACTGATATGAAATTCATCTATCATCTAGCTATTGTATTACTTCTGCTCATAACAGGTTGTAATCAGAGTGCCAATGTAGACAAAGATTTACAAGCAAGCGCTACGATCACAGGTCCTAGTATCACCGGAACGCTGAAAGCCATACAGTCCCCACATGGTTTTGTCTGGGTTGCTGTTGAACTTCAAGGAGATGCTAAAGTCTTAACTTCCGGACTGCATGGTGTTCACATACACGAGAAAGGTGTTTGCCAAGGAGAAGGAAAGCCTTTTAGTGCTGCAGGAGGACATTTTGACCCAGGTCCCGTTGGATCGTCAACTCCTGTAGAAAAAAACCATCCTTACCATCTTGGAGATTTACCAAACATTAAAATTAATGTCATTGGTCAAGGCAAAATGGAAACCTTCGCTAACAGTTTTAGTCTCTCTGACGGACCTACAAGCTTATTTGATAGCGATGGTAGTGCCATAATCATACATAAACTAGCAGACCAACGTAAATCTGGTGGTACCGCAGATGACGCAGGCGGTGCTCGTCAAGCTTGTGGCGTGATTGAATTAATCAAGTCTTAGCACCATTTTTGAAGCTTGAACGCGTCTTGCTGGGTTGAGGGACCAAAAAAATAAATATCCAGCAGTATGTCAGCAAGCCAAGCGCGAAGTCTTGGGGGCGGAAGCTTCCGTCCCCAGAGCTTCGCGCGAAGCTCGCCAGGGGCGGCGTATAGTTTAACGCTTGTTAAAACAAGCCTTCGTGTTCCTCCAAGCAGTTAAAGCTGCCCTGAAGAAAACCTATTGAGGGCTTTTAGATTAATCCGGAACTAGAGACGTTCTACAGAACGTCTCTAGTTTCATGTTTAGCACTAACTGAACCATATTGGGCTATAGATCGAGTTTTTTCACCTATATCTACAGAATTCTTTTCGTAACTGAACCAAATATTTTTTGGAAACGCAAGTCAGACTCTCAGGTGGAAAATGCAGTTGAAAGACTAAGCGATCGCATCTTAGTCCAAGTGTGATGTCATAGCCTTACTCAAGGGAGGCAATTCATAGCATCGACACTTTGGGCAATGAACCAACTGTTACATTTACTTGATACAGTGAAATAAATGGAAAAATTATCTATTTTAATCGAGTTGATCGTGGTGCGTAGTAACTGGTAATTGCTCATTGGGCATAATGAAAGAGACAGTTCTCTTCCCGTTACCTATTACCATCGCTTATAAATAGCAAGTTATGTTACTATTTACTTTTTGTTCAAGTGTTAATTGTTAACAGCGAGCGCAGAGCTGCTATATTGATTTTGAATACAATTTAAAAAGTATTTGGAAGAATCTTCTGAATTTTAGAAGTCTGTTAGCAGGTTATAGGAAACGCTGAAGTCTGTCGGGTAACTCTTGAGCCTATACTGCTGGATCCGTAAATTCTAAATTCTTACCTAATTTTTATTCTAATTGCTTATGCTTGCTAACTTGAAAAAT
>JAQYWP010000766.1 GCA_029379285.1 Rhizonema sp. PD38 | reverse complement strand
CCCACGCTTAAAAACGTGGGATTGAAATAAGGACGCCGTATTTCTTGCGAAGTCTACCGGGGGAAGCTTCCCCCGGTGAGCTTCGCGTGCTACGCATCTCGAAATACATTTTTATTATCTTGGTGGGCTTTAAACCCACCCCGTGCATGATTTTTAATAATTTTTACCTTCTGCCCTCTGCCCTCTGCCTTTCTTTGTAAGACATGTTGTGGAGAAAGGCGTGCGTATAGTGGTGAGCGAAGAGGTAAAAATTTATTCTGAGAGAATTGATGATATTCCCGTAAAGCTACAGCCCAAGGGATACGCTTCCCCCGGCAGACTTTACGTAATAGTGGAATGGCTCAAACAGATGGAAATAGCGATCAGGTATTGACCAAAAACTAAGTCCACTCCACGGAAACCACAAAGGTATAAGCTACGGGCAGTTGAGTGTATTATTATTGGCATATATAATCACCCAATCAGACCATCGGTTGTCTCCTGTGGAACCTTGGGTAGAAACACAGACTTTCATCATCGGATTGAATGTCGGGTTTCAACTCAACATCAGACCTTCCGTGTAATACATGGATGAAATTGAACTGCGACTTGTTAAGCGAAATCTAGATCAGTTAAACACTGCACTCGATCTGGAAATTATCGAGCTGCGACTTGCTGACCGAAATCTAAATCAGTTAAACACTGCACTCGATCTGAAAATTATCGAGCGAAAACAAGCCGAATCGGGATCGTCATAAATGGGAGGAGTTTCAGGGTAGTTGTACTACCAACATGATATGACTAGTTGCTTATAATACTTTTTCATCGTAGAATATTGATGCCTTTTCCGACTTTGCCTTGTGGAATGCTTGGTATCGGGTTTGGAGTTTTGGCGGTTTACTTAACGAGGTTAGTAGCTTTGAAAACGTACCTCACCAGGTCGGGAAACGCTATATCTTGTCCTAAATGATTAGTCATACATGCCCAATCATACCATTGTTGCTGTTCAAGTGTTAGAGCATGTGGATTTCGCGAGTCAGGTTCCGGCTTCGTTACTAACCAACCTTCCTCCAGACACTTAACGACTCGATACTGGTATTTGGTCGCTTGTTCTCTTTTAATGATATTCTGTTGCTTAGCAATAGACAATCCTTTGAGAACTGTTTTCCTGTCACAGCCGATTTTCGCTGATCGCCTCCTGCAAATCAGTACTGCGGATGGGGTATGAAGATAAGCCAGAAGGGATGTTCTGAAAAGAGTGGTGGACTATGTTCTTCACAAGGCAGGACAATTAGTAGGAGCATTCATTGAATTCGGATTGGACACAGAAGAGATGAGCGTGACTTCCCCTTTATCGTTGAATACCCAGCCAGTCGCAGGTATGATTGCTATTGGTTGGGGTTTGGGTTTTGAGGCGTGTGTTTTGTGTTGATGTTGCACAGTGGTTACTGGTAAGCGAGTGTCTGACCACACTACGTCATTGGTAAGGGGTTCGTCGGGACTGGGAGGCAAGCCGCTGCGTCCGGTAACGGTGAAGTTGCTGCCACCAACGTCTGCAAAGGCGGCACAGTTCGAGGAAACTAGCTTGGGGGTATTTTCGGTTAATGTGGGTAGGGTAACTAAACCACGATTGGGGTCAATATCAGGTGTAATAAGATTGACTTGACCACTTAATGTGGGACTTGTCAGAGAAATTGCTGTAATATCATTTGTTGGTAGTTGTTGCGGATCTAGTTGATTTGGGTCGCTAGTTCCTAGTAAATTCTCTAAATCATTAAGACTACGTTGATTAAAATTATAAATACCTTGAGCATTGATTTTAACTACACCACCAAAGCCTAAGAAAGCATTGGCAGTGATATCATTGTTTTCATCCAGTGTCGCAACAACAAAGCCTGACGGAGCGTTTATAGTGATGTTACCACCATTGCCTCCTGCTGTAGTAGAGATTTGGCTATTATTACGTAGGAGTATGTAGTCTTGTGCTGTTAATTTAATATTGCCACCGTTACCTGAGTTTGTTATTGCACCAATAGATCATAAGTGTTAGCTAGAAGTCCAGCACTATTGATGAGTGAAAGTTGATCAGTGGTAATCTGAATATTCCCGCCATTGCCTTTGACAATATTATTCTGGGTACTACCAAAATCTCCCACAGTGCTAAAGATAGCACTTCCGCCATCTAAGGAAACGTTCTTGGTAGCATCGATAATCACATTACCAGCATTACCTTGTCCGTACGTACTAGCCAGTAGTTGAACACCGTTGGAGAGAGAAAGTCGAGCTGTTGTAATCTGAATATTGCCATCGGTAAAGGTGGCAATATTATTCTGGGTACTACCAAAATCTCCCACAGTGCTGAAGATAGCACTTCCGCCATCTAAGGAAACGTTCTTGGTAGCATCGATAATCACATTACCAGCATTACCTTGTCCGTACGTACTAGCCAGTAGTTGAGCACTGTTGGAGAGAGAAAGTTGATCTGTTGTAATCTGAATATTGCCACCTTTACCGATGGCAAGATTTTGGTTGTTATTCGCAGCCCCGACAGTACTGAAGATGCTTGTTTGAGAGCCATCAAGAGAAACGCTCTTAGTAGTATTTATAGTCACATTACCAGCATTACCTTGTCCGTACGTACTAGCCAAAAGTCTCGCACCACTGGCTAAAGATAAGGAATTAGCATTAAGAGTAATATTTCCTGCATTACCTTGTCCATAAGTGTTAGCTAGAAGTCCAGCCCTATTGATGAGTGAAAGTTGATCAGTGGTAATTTGAATGTTGCCTCCATTGCCTTTGACAATATTATTCTGGGAGTTATTGACAGCTCCTACAGTGCTGAAGACATCAGTCCTACTACCATTTAAGGAAACACCTTTGGCCGCATTGATAATCACACTGCCAGCATCACCTTGTCCAAAAGTGCTAGTTGCCAGTTGAGTACCATTTTGAAGAGAGAGTGAACCCGCCTGAATATCTATGTTACCGCCTTTACCAATGGCAAGATTATTCTGGGTATTATTGACACCCCCCACAGTACTGAAGATATAACTTCCACTGCCATCCAAGGAAACACCTTTGGTAGCATTAATAATCACATTGCCAGCACTACCTTGTCCATAGGTGTTAGCCAGCAGTTGAGCCCCGTTGAAGAGTGAAAGTTGATCTGTTGTAATCTGAATATTCCCGCCTTTACCAATGGCAAGATTATTCTGGGTACTATAGACATCTCCCACAGTACTAAGAATACCACTGGGGAAAAATTGACCATTGCTATTTGTGTAACGACCATCAAAGGAAACACTTTTGGTAGCATTAACAATCACATTACCAGCATTACCTTGTCCAAAAGTCTGAGCTTGCAATTGAGCACCATTGGTTAGTGAAAGTTGATCTGTAGTAATCTGAATGTTGCTTCCATTGCCTTTGATAAAATTATTCTGGGTACTATAGACACCTCCCACATTGCTCATGATAGCACTAGGGACAAATTGACTATTGCTATTTGTGTAACCTCCATCCAAGGAAACGCCCTTAGTAGCATTGATAATCACATTACCAGCATTGCCTTGTCCAAAAGTACTAGCTTGCAATTGAGCACCATTGGTTAATCTAAGGTAATTAGAAGAGAGAATAATATTTCCACTATTGCCTACTGCTTGCTGTCCAACATTGTTAGATATAAAACTGCCGTTACCATCGCTTTTTATGTCCCCAGTAGCATTGAGAGTAATATCGCCAGCTTGAGCGCCAACATTACCCAAACCTTGCCCTATACCAGCATTCAAGATACTTCCACCTGTAATATTGAGATTTTTGGCATTGACTGTAATGCTGCCACCACCACCTGCTAAGACATACACCGACGCGCTATTAATCAGAGATACCGATGCTCTGGTACTTTGAATCGGAAAGCTCAAGCTTAAATTATTATCATCGACTCCAATTCCTACTGTTCCTGGCGTTGCTAATCCTCCTAATTCAACATGACCACCGTAGGCTCTTAATCTTCCGCCATCCATCGTTATATCACCACCCACCAACAGTAAACTCTTGCCATCTGGAACACGTAATCCTGAAGAACTTAAACCTGTTGGTGCCGTGCTTGCTGGGGAAGTTGAACTATTTTGAATGGCTGCACCACTAGCAATTTGGTTATATAACAATGCTGAAGGATTGACTGTTAGCAAGGCTGGATTATTTGGCTCACTTGCGCTGAAAGTCCCTTGATTACCAAATTGAATCGCATTAGCAGTCGTTGCCACAAATGAGCCGCCGACATCCAGGCTTGCATTTGCTCCAAAGATAATACCATTTGGGTTTATCAGAAACGTGAGTTCGACGGACAGGAAAGCGCAAAAAGCTTGCCTATGTATGAATTTTCTGAATTGGACAGAAGCAGGCGATGCCAAGGGCAAAGGCGGTATTGCCGTATCGTACACTCACTCGCAGTTATGGAGGCAATAGCGACGATTGATTGAGAATCGCTAAAAAAGTGACAAAAAATGCATAGACTAAAAAATATCTAAGAAAAATCAAGGTCTCTGCTATGTCTACCATTGTATCTCGCTAAAACTTACACAAATTTTCTACGACGTAAATGATTTCTGGAACCAATGGCAATACTGCTCGGTTAAGCCCTTTTTGAGCATCATAGACAACGATATTGCAAGGG
>JAQYWP010000765.1 GCA_029379285.1 Rhizonema sp. PD38 | reverse complement strand
AGTATTGCCTGTTCTCAATTTAGAACCTCAAATATTGAAACTTTGGGCGCGGGTAATTGCTAGTTTTGGAAATGCCAGTATTTCTACTTATTTATTTGATTTACCTTTTATTAAAGAAATTGAACCTCAAGTAAAGGAAGATAACAACAAATCCGCAGCACAAATCTCTCCAAAAGAACAAGCAGAAATAATTGTTAAACGCTTCCTGGCTACAGCATCACTAACAGCCCAAAGATTAGCAGGAATGATGGCGGCTGCACCTGTTGATATGTCAGTAGTTAATCTTATTCGTAAAAAATGTTTAGGCGAAGCCCAGCCTGTTCATGTAGCAGAAGTGTATATGGGGGGATTACTGCACGCTATCGAAGAAGATACACAAGGAAAAGCAAGGGTGTATGATTTTCTGCCTGGTGTGCGCAAGGAACTAAATCAGGCAATGGCGATTAATGAAACAGAAGGCATTTTAGATGCTATTTCTCAATATATTGGTGACAAACTTGACAAGTCAATTCACAGTTTTACGGCACTTATAGCTTCATTACCTGAATATAGCGAAATCGACCAAGAGAAAGTGCTTCCTTTTGCAAAAATAGCGGTAGATGTGTTCCGCAATATTGGGGGAGAATATGCTGATTTAGCAGAAAAAGTATCGGAAAGTCTTCAGAGAAATCCGTCTCCACCAGATAAACCAGAAGAGCCCTTAGAACCAGTTTTAGAAACCATTGAGTTTGAAGTCGCTTTTATTGAGATTCTGAAAACTCAAACCTTTAATTTTGTAGTGGCAACATTAGAACGTGAGTCAAAGCGCCGATTTTGGGATTTACTAAGTGAACAAACAATTTGGGTGATTAAGCGTCAACAAAAACAAGGTATTGGCATTATTGAAGAACTGAGTGAAGGGATTAATTTAGAACTAATGAAAATACCAGAAGGAACATTCCTCATGGGATCTCCGAAAGATGAACGAGAGCGTTACAGTAACGAAAGTCCGCAACACCAAGTTACCGTTCAACCCTTCTTTATGGGCAAATACGCAGTAACGCAAGCACAGTGGCAAGCAGTAGCCTCTTTGCCGCAGGTTAACCGAGAGCTAAACCCTAATCCATCTGAATTTAAAAGTGTAAATCGACCAGTTGAGCGAGTTTCTTGGTACGATGCGGTGGAATTTTGCGATCGCCTCTCTCAACATACAGGCAAAAGCTACCGCCTACCCAGTGAAGCAGAATGGGAATATGCGTGTAGAGCCGGAACAACAACACCATTTCACTTTGGTGAGACAATTACATCAGAGTTAGCCAACTATAACGCTACCATAACCTACGGTGCTGGGGTAAAAGGAACATATCGAGAAGAAACAACACAAGTAGGAAGTTTTGGAGTAGCTAACGCCTTTGGGTTAGACGATATGCACGGAAACGTATGGGAATGGTGTCTCGACGATTGGCACGATAACTATGAAGGTGCGCCTGGAGATGGCAGTCCTTGGTATGATGATAATAATAATTTTTCTCAAAATAAACGAATAGCCATGCTGCGGGGCGGTTCCTGGCTCAACAATCCTGAGATCTGCCGTTCCGCGTCTCGCGACTACTATGGGGCGGAGCGCGACAGCCTCAACGTCAATGTTAGTTTTCGTGTTGTCTGCGCCGTTGGGAGGATTCTCCGGTAGCACTTTATTCCTTTTGTCCCTTACACTTGTTCTTTTTTTCCCTTTTTCAGCGTAACGGAGCGGAGCGATCAAATTTTTTTTATAAATATAAATACATTATTTACCGTGATAATTTTTCTAAAATTTAGGAAAATACATTATACAGCGTTTTTCAGCTAAACAAGGTACACAGGTAGGGGCACAATATTGTTTTACCCTGACAATAATCTGTACTTCTTGCACGACTTTCCTTGACTTTTGAGAACGAACGTGAGTTTTTCGTCTGAAAAGGTGTATTTTCAATTCATCAATAGTATTTTCTACTTCCCATAGTTGAGGATTCTCCTGCTCTCGTAAGCGCTCTAATTGATTACAGCAGATAGCAGAATTTCAACGCTTGCTTGCATTCATAAGCATCTTACATCGACTACCTTTCTTGTATACTTAACACTTAACGAGGAAGGATGTCATTTAGGCGAAGTTGAAGACGGGGCTGTCATCGGTGAGTTAATTGATTGATTGAGTCGGTATTGTTGTTGAGTATAGGTGTCTTCAACCAGTTGACAGACAGTAAAGGTACGTTGTTTAGGTTTACCAATAAACGCCACACCGCCTAAACCGTGATAGTCCACAATCCAATATTCACTGAATCCCTAAGAGGGCATATTCCTCAAGCTTGCGAGCATAGTCAGTATTTTAGAATTTAGCCTAGTGGAAAGACTTATATTGTTGTGAGCGTTCTAGCTTCGCTTCGCCGCAATCGTCGCCGCATGGCTATTCTTACGGAGTATCTAGCGATCGCACTAAGATATTGTCCAATCTTCTATTTGCAAATTAGGGACTTTTGCAAAATCTTTAGTATTGCGTGTCACCAAAATACTATTTATGGAGAGTGCGATTGCCGCAATACGTAAATCTCTCGTACCTATGCGAATTCTCTGACTAACTAATTCCTGATAAGAATTATAGGCAGGCAGGTTAAAATCAAGTAATTTCAGCTTGTTGAGGTATTCCACCCCATCTCTTAATCCTTTGTAAGCTAATATCAGTTTTTCAGATTGGGATGATTGCTCGTTATACCTATTAATAACATTTAGCCATCCTTTCATTTGCTCTTCCAATGTCACAACTGTTATGGCTGTATTTGCAAAACTAATTTGATTGAGCCGCTGTTTAACAATTGGATGCTCTCTTTGAAAAAGCGATAAATGGTCTGTATCCAGTACCCAAATAACAGTCACTTTACCTCGTCTTCTGTCTCGTTTTGTCTATAATATTCCTCTATTTCTGCATCAAGTTTACGACGTTCTGCTTCTATATCAGCCATTACCTCATCAAAAAGTGGATTATCCTTGTACATACCCGCTACCTTCATCCAAGGATTATCTGTTTGGGGTAAATCTATTTCTAGAGTAACTATTTTTGAATTGTGTAAACGTTTTTGCAAAAGCTGCTGTAAGTTCTCCAGAGCTTCATTCTCAGTTTTACCTAAACTTTTACAGTCTGATAAGCCTAGCACAACTGCACTAAATCTACCATCTTGCTCATTTTGAACTAGCACACTATAACTTAATTTAGAAGCGTCAGTATCATAACTTTTTGAAGGACTAAAATTAATCATACTTTTTACATTTATCTATATATTTTAATTTTGGGGCATAGCAGTTGGTATCAGGTTGCTGTCTGAGTGTAAAGAGTACGAGTTACTGCTGGTTTTGCAACCAAACAATCAAATCAGATCTTTGAGAAAAGTCAAACAGCGCATCGCTTAAATCATCTAGCTGGTTAATCGACAATGCTTGAAGCTGTTGCTGTAACTCAGAAGAGATTGTGCCAACCCGCCGTGAAAGTAGGCGAGTTAGAGTTTGTAGCTTTCCTTGCTTAGCACCTTTTTGTAGTATTTCTTGATAAATAGGTGACTCTTCCATTAGTTTCTCCCTGAAAGACTAGCGAATTAGTTGTTGATCAAACTTCAAGGCAGCTAGCATTTCTACGCAAGCTGTGATGTTTTGCTGTTGTTCTGGTTCTTCAATTTTATCTATTTCTATTTCTATAGCTACTTGCTCTAGCAAAGCCGTAGGTGCATCTGTAGAAGCCAAAACGGCTAATGGCAGTAATGCGGGGTTAGGCAGAAGTGGTTCCGGGTCTTGCTCCCACAAACGTATAATTATATACTCATGTATAGTATTCCCAACTGCAAACTCATTGATGTAAACAGCAGGGGAATCTGTTTGTTTTAGGAAAATGACTACTTGTGCGATGGGACATTCGTATTTTCGATATATTCTCAACCAATAATCCAGCATCCTCATAGGGAGAGATGGTTTTGATTTCGGAACAGTTTGAAATTCCAAATGAAGGATGCTGCCATCTGGTAGTTGGAATAAAGCATCAGAACGAATTGGTTCGACGCTTAATTCTGTCGGTAAAACCTGAATATTTGTTTCTGGCGAGTTAAGCAACTACTGTACAAAAGGTAATGGATACTCAGATGTCAAAAATCGGCAAATGCTGTCGTATGCCAAGGGTATTTATTCAAAATGTACAAACCGGACTTTAGTACAAAAATAGTACAAAAGTTTTGTTGGTAAATTATTTTCGATCTACTGAAACTGAGAAATCACAACTTCTTGATCAGGAAAGTGAGCAATGATTGTCAGACTTCCCCCAAGAGATTTAATGTATCGTGACGTAGATATCTGAATATAATCCTGATACTCAATTTTTGCTCATTGCCGATTGTACAACTCCCATATCCTTCGCAACATCGCTTTGAGTATGTCCAAGGGACTCAAGGGAGCTCGGAAAGCGTCCAGTTGAGCAGTGCAAGATTTGCTTGCATCTCACTTTCTGCCCGTTGTTCAGGAGTCATTCTTTTACGAAGTTCTTTAAATGGCTTCGTCTACATATAGGACTCCTATTTGATTTTTGAACAACTTGGGAGCCTTGAAGCTTGACATACAAAGTTTTCCTTCTAAGTATACTGAGTAAGATTCAAGTAGGATTCCTATAGAA
>JAQYWP010000764.1 GCA_029379285.1 Rhizonema sp. PD38 | reverse complement strand
GGCTTTTATGGCGGCTTGTCGTTCGTCTTGGTTAGTTACATCAAGTTTAACGGCAAGCGCATTGTCTTTGTATTGGGCAGCCAACTCTTCAATGTCTGTGAGTTTTCGCGCCGTCAAAATAACTTTGTCGCCGCGCTTCAAAGCGGCTTCAGCTAAAGCCCGTCCAAAACCGCTCGATGTTCCCGTAATCAAATAAACTTTGCTCATCGTTTTTGGGTCCTGTTCTCTTAACTGGAGTTTAGATTAAAAGCGATAGAGGAATGTTAATCAACTGAAAATTATAATTTAAAAATACAGCCATTTTTCTTTTACCTATATAAGTATGAAGTCAGAGATCTCAGATTTCACAAATAAATTAGGATTGCTATATCTTAAATATTAATTGATGAAAAATTGACTTTTGTATTCCCTTTAAAAAAGTAACTATGGCAATTGGTGATTTATTTGATTCTGAGGAAAACTCTCTATCTATGCCAAAGGTTAATTTGCTCACCATGTTTAGGCTGGGTTTATTCCAAATGGGCTTGGGTATTATGTCGGTGCTGACGCTAGGAGTCCTCAATCGCGTGATGATTGACCCAAAACTTCTTGCAGTCCCAGCTACGATAGCCGCAGGCACAACGGCAATGGCTTTATTTGTTTCCCCTGGTCGCGTCTGGTTTGGGCAGATGTCTGATTCTCAAAAGCTTTGGGGTTATCATCGTACTGGCTATATCTGGGCTGGTTTATCTGTGTTAGCACTCTTTGTGTTTCTGGCTGTGCAGGTTGTGTGGCAGTTAGGCGGGAGTTTAAGTAATGGGTGGACAGTGCAAAGCACCGCTTGGGCTGCACTCTTGGCACTCGTTTTTGCCCTATATGGTCTTTGTATTGACGCGAGTTCCACAACTTATGCTGCTCTATTAGTCGATGTTTCTGATGAGGACAACCGTTCTAAACTGGTGGGGGTTGTTTGGTCACTGCTAATGGTGGGAATCGTCGTTGGGGCGGTTATTAGTAAGAAGCTGCTAGAAGGACTCACTCGAGAAACGTTACAAGGGTCAGTCAATCGTTTATTTATCATTTTACCGATTGCTGTCGTTTGTCTTGGCTTTATTGCGACGATTGGGATAGAAAAAAAATACTCCCGCTTTGCCTCGCGTTCCATATTAGCAGACCGAGAAAATCGCATCACCTTGAGTAAGGCGCTGAAAGTTTTGACAGCTAGCCGTCAAACGGCACTATTTTTCAGCTTTTTGTTAGTTATGACAATTAGCTTGTTCTTACAACAACCGATTTTAGAACCTTTTGGCGGCGAAGTCTTTCATATGACTGTGGCTCAAGGTGCTTTGCTGAATGCTTGTTGGGGAATTGGTGTTTTGGTGGGAATGAGCGTCACGGGTTTTTTGATTGTCCCTCGGTTGGGTAAACAAAAGACGGCTCGATTAGGATGTTGGGCAGTCGCAGTTAGCTTTGGCTTGGTGATTGCAACTGGTTTCACTGGTAATTCAGTTCTGCTGAAAAGTGCTGTTTTGGTGCTGGGTTTAGCTGGTGGAGTCTTAACAAATGGGGCTGTCAGTTTAATGCTGGATCTGACATCGGCAGAAACAGCCGGGACGTTTCTGGGAGCTTGGGGATTAGCACAGGCGTTGGCTCAAGGTTTGGCTACAGTCGGAGGAGGGGGACTGTTAGATCTAGGTCGAAGGTTGCTCAACACACCAGTGTTAGCTTACAGTCTGGTGTTTACCACATCAGCACTAGGTATGATTTTTGCAGTTAATTTATTAAACTCTGTAAATACCGCAGAATTTCAATCAAGTGCTAGACGAGCGATCACCTCTGGAGAGCGATAATATCTGTTAGTAGGGGCGGGTTTGAGCGGATATCTTAGGGCTGACAAATTATCGAGGGTGAAACTCGCCCGTACAGTTAATAAGAACGATCTACTAACCACTATCCATTACCTATCGATACAAATGACTGAATTTTGGACGACGATTCTGGAATTTTCTCAAACCACTACCGCCAGAGTGGGAAAGCAACTGATGCAGGAGTTTGGGCAGGTGCAGGCTTTGCAAAAAGCTGATGGTAGTTTGGTGACACAAGCAGATCAATGGGCGGATCGGGAAATTAGTGATGCGATCACATCGACTTTTTCTGGTTACGGTATCCTGAGCGAAGAGAGCGATCGCATTTTTCCAGGGACGGAGTGGTGCTGGGTAATTGATCCCTTAGACGGTACCACTAACTTTACACGGGGCATTCCTATTTGGTCAATTTCTCTAGGATTATTGTATCAAGGAACACCAGTGTTTGGATATGTTTACGTACCACCAATGGACCAAAGTTTTCACGGCTTCTGGGAAGGTTCATCTGGGTTAACATTACCAACTGGGGCATTTCGCGATCGCCACCCTATCCATACAAGTAGTGATGCGATCAGTAGCAATCATTTTTTTAACCTCTGCTCTCGTAGCACCGCGATCATCCAAAAAGACTTCCCCTGCAAACTTCGGATGCTGGGTGTTGCTAGCTACAATTTCCTTACGGTTGCTTCAGGAGCGGTTTTGGCGGGTATCGAAGCGACACCAAAAGTTTGGGACTTTGCAGCTGCATGGGTTATTCTTCAAGCAGCTGGCGGTTCTTGGATATCATTAAAGTCAGAACCATTTCCATTATTACCAGGGGAAGATTACAGCGATTGCTCTTTCCCGACTCTAGTTGTCAGTGATCCAGAATTGATTCCAGCCTTTGAACCGTTTGTGGAAAGGTTGAAAATTTGAACTGCTAATACAAACGTGTTCTCCCAAAATTAGTTGAGCAACTTAATCAGAGCAAATATGACGATACAAAAATTTATACAACTTAAACCTTCTTTAACACCATTTGTGAAGCATTTGGGGCAGACACCAGAAGAACAATTACAAAAAAATCAATCTGCCATGAAACTTTTAAGAGAGTGGATAGATGAAGAAGTTTCAGAAGAAGAGTCAAAACAAAGGGAAAGCTATTTTGAATCTTTCAAAAAAATAGTTGATGATGAACGAATGCCAGGACATAAGCTTTACTCCAAGGAATGATTGTTTTTTTAGATACAGGAGTACTGGGTTTAGTTTCTTCTCCTAGCAATGCTAGAGAAGCAAAAGAATGTAAAGAATGGCTTTACCGTTTACTTTCTAGAAGTGCTTATATGGTAACTTCAGATATCTGTGACTATGAAGTGAGAAGAAGTTTACTTTTGGCATCATCGATCAACCCAAAAATTCAAGGTTTAAAAAATTTAGATGATCTCCAACAAGTCATTGACTTTTTACCATTGACTAAAAGTGTAATGAAACAAGCGGCTCAACTTTGGGCTGAAGCCCGTCGTCAAGGACTTCAAACATCTGATAATAAAAATATTGATGCAGATATTATTATTGCTACTCATTGTAAAATTCTTAAGGAGGAATATCCCGGTCGAGCCGTTGTTATAACTACTACAAATGTTAAACACTTAGAACGCTTCACTGAAGCTGTTGAGTGGAAATCTATCAATTTTTAGAAAATATAAAGTCAGCGATCGCCCGATCTTTTGGTGCGGTTTCATCAGGTGGACTTAGCAACACAGAACGCTGAATGAGCTTACTGTTGAGACGACGGGCGACGCGGCTGGGAATGCCGTAGCCATACATGATGTGTCCCTGCCCAGCTAACACTATTACTTGATCATCTGGATGAGTTTTGACAAACTTGGCAACACCATCTGCCATTGTTTCATCCCATAGCACTTGTGCTAGGAAGAAGCGTTCAAAATCAGTGTTGCTGCCATGACTTGCAGCTTGATGTTCTTGAAAGACTTGCTGTAACCGTTGGCGATACTCTTGATTGTCTGTGCGAATTTCTGAGAAGGGAGGAATGTATTGCCGTTCGGATGGTGTTAGACTTTCTAAACCGTCATGACTAACTTTACGGGTTATTTCAGCAGGAGTATTTACAGCTAAGACAGACAGTTGCTTTTCTTTAGCAAACCGGAAAATAGGAGCGTAATTTTCCCAAGGAAAACCCCAGCGTTTTTCATACTCGCTTTTCTCTACAAATTCTTTTTCTGTCAGTTTCCCTGCAAGATATTGGTTGACAACTTCTTGATAGGGACGCTGAAACATTTCCATTGCGATCGCAATTTTGGGATGCCGTTTGTATAGTTCTTTAATGATTTTTAGCTGATTTTGGTGGTCTTCGGAACTATCGTGAGTCTCTCCTAGATACACCACCTTCGGTTGTGCCAGTTCTGTGAAGATTTGTGATAAATCTGTAACGCACTTACTAGCAACGAATTTTTCAGCACAGGAAGTTTCTACTTGTTCGGCGTAAGTTGGTGAAGTGCAAAGTAGAAACATTCCCAGCCATAGCGCAAAAACTTGGGTGAGATGAGGGTGGGAACGCTGGGTTTTAATTTGTCTTTTCATTCTTTTAGCCCAACAATAAGAATCAACTTCAGCAATTGCCAAGCATGAAGAATTCCAATTGTATCATGTCCGCTTAAATACTTCAGAACTTACGCAAAAACTCCTCTCAAACTCTTATTCCTCTGTCTTCTGTAAGCCTAGTAAAATTCGTTTTTCGAGGACTCTTGCGTAAGTCGTATACTTATTGTTGACACTCCCTGCTCTAAAGAGACAGGGATTCTTTAGGAGTTTTAGCCGTATC
>JAQYWP010000763.1 GCA_029379285.1 Rhizonema sp. PD38 | reverse complement strand
GCATTGTACCGTCCGTACCGTTTGGAAACTCCAGAAGGTGATTTAGCGATAGTGTTTCGCGATCACAGGTTATCAGATTTGATTGGCTTTACTTATAGTTCCATGTCACCAAAGCAAGCAGCAGCTGACTTGGTGGGGCACTTACAAGCGATCGCCCGGATGCACAGAGATCGTCAACCGGAACAGCCCTGGTTAGTGACGATCGCCTTGGATGGTGAAAATTGCTGGGAATATTATCCACAAGATGGCAAACCTTTCTTAGAAACTTTATATCAAACCTTGAGTAACGAACCGCGACTGCAATTAGTCACTGTTTCAGAATTTCTAGAACAGTTTCCGGCTACAGCAACTATTCCTACACAAAAGTTGCACAGTGGTTCTTGGGTTGATGGCAGCTTCACGACTTGGATCGGCGATCCTGCTAAAAATCGCGCTTGGGACTATCTGACTCAAGCAAGAATCATGCTGGCAAATCACCCAGAAGCAACTGAAGAAAACAACCCAGAAGCATGGGAAGCTTTGTATGCAGCAGAAGGCTCAGACTGGTTCTGGTGGTTTGGTGAAGGACATTCTTCAAATCAGGATGCGATGTTCGATCAGTTGTTTCGAGAACATCTCTATGGAATTTACCATGCATTGAATGAACCCATACCTGCTTATCTCCGGCAAGCTGTGGAAATTCATCGGGCGCAGACAGATCAGCGTCCAGAAAGCTTTATTCATCCCATAATTGATGGTAGGGGTGACGAGCAAGACTGGTACAAAGCCGGACGCATAGAAATAGGTGGTGCAAGGGGAACGATGCACAGTAGTAGTGCCATCCAACGACTTTGGTACGGGGTGGATCATATCAATTTTTACTTACGAGTAGACTTTAAAGCAGGCATTCAACCAGGAAGGGATTTACCAGCAGAGTTGAATTTAGTGTGGTTCTATCCCAATAAAACAATGCACAATAGCCCCATTCCCTTAGGGAATGTACCTGATGCTTCCCCAGTGAATTACCTGTTCCACCACTACTTGGAAATCAATTTGCTGACACAATCAATTCAGTTTCAAGAAGCTGGGGAAAATCATCAATGGTATCCGCGTGTCAGTCGTGCTCAAGTCGCTTTGAACAATTGTTTGGAATTAGCAGTTCCTTGGGCAGATTTACAAGTTCCCCCAGATTATCCAATCAGCTTAATTTTAGTACTTTCGGATGAAGGACGTTTCTGTCAGTACCTACCGTTCGAGAGTTTTATTCCGATTGAAGTCCCGTAATCCGGGAAGTAGGAAGTAAGCACTGCGCCGTTAAGAATAGTCTGAGCGGCGGCTTCTGTGTGAGCAGAATTTTGAGGGGTACACCTCGTCGTAGCATAAAACTATGGTAGGCTCTTGGCAAAAAAACGGTAATAATACTAGCGATTGAGAAGATTTCTGGTTAAATTGAAAACATTATTGAACTACGCTTTCATTTCAATTAACCATACTTTTCCAATGAATTGTTTTTCTCCGAAAACATCCAATCCTGATGCAGAAATATTATTGCAAACTCAACTTAGTCAGTTATGCGGATCTAAACGGTTATTTCGTGATCGCTACGCAGTTCTACAAGTTTTGGGCAGAGGTGGTTTTGGTATTACTTTCTTAGCACAAGATCTCGTACTACCTGGGACTCCACTATGTGTCATCAAACAGCTTTGTCCCAAGGCGACAAATGCAAAAAGTTGGGAACGTGCCTGCGATCGCTTTCAAAAAGAGGCAAAAATCCTGGGGCAATTGGGTAGTCATTCTCAAATTCCCATGCTTTTGGACTACTTTGGAGTGAAAGGTAACTTTTATCTCGTTCAAGAATACGTGCGCGGTTCAACTTTATCACAGCAAGTTAAGCAAACAGGCGTAAAAAGTGAAGTCGCCGTTAAACAATTTTTACAAGAATTGCTGTCAGTATTACAATACGTTCATAAAAATCATGTCATTCATCGAGATATCAAGCCTCAGAACTTGCTACGGTGTGAAGACGATGGACGATTGGTACTGATTGATTTCGGTGCCGTTAAAGAGAAAGTACTGCATGCGAGTGACTCAATGGAAACAACTGCGAGTACCAATTTTATAGGAACTTTGGGATTTGCACCACCAGAACAGTTTTCTCTGCGTCCGGTATTTGCAAGTGATATTTATGCAGTGGGAGTCACTTGTCTTTATCTATTGACTGGAAAGATACCCATGGAATTTGATTATGACTCAAAGACAGGTGAGATTTACTGGCAAAAAGAGGTAGATATCAGTAATTCTTTTACGCGAATTTTAGGCAAAATGCTGAAAATTGACTTGAATGATCGCTTCAAGTCAGTTGATGATGTCATGTGGGCTTTGGGCATAGAATCGAATTTGCCCAGTTTGACTAACTGTTTAAGCACCAAACGCCTTAAAGACGAAACGAACACCAGTGAGGAAATATCCCAAAATTATTTGTCTCCTGTGACAAGAACTGCAAACAGTATTAGGGAATGGAAAGCAAAAAATCAAGATCCTTTATACCGAAAGTCGGAGAATAGGAGTCCAAAAAATTAAAAATACATTCATTAAAGACTCCACGAATGAATGTCTAAAAAATTGTTAAAACGGGTCAGGAGAGGGGGAAGACGTGAAACTCGCGCCTTGGAAACTTCCCCCGGCAGATTATCACGTGAAAATGCAGGCAGGAAGTCAAATTGGAAAAATAAAGACACAATTACGATCCGTCTTATTTTTTACGTCGAACTCAGGTATATAAAAGTATCCCAAAAACTGCCTCCTCATGTCAGCCATCTGTTAAGTTGACAGTACTGTTGTAGTAACTTAGAAGAACATCCCCAGCTTCTTTCAGATTTTTACCAAACGAAATAATTCCTTCTTCATGCCCACTCATTACCAGAATTTTTTTATCCATTAGATTCTCTTCTTTAAAGAGTCTGATAATTTCTTTTGCCATTTCTGGTGTTCCATAGGAACAGTCTTTGGCAGTGGGTATTTTGTTCATTAATTGCTTCCACAGTTCCAAATTATGCACATGAATAATTGTATTCACTGTAGGATTCACATCATAGATAGCAGCATGAGTTAAAGATTCAGAAGAGGCTTGAATCGGTCCTTCACAGGTTAAAAAGTTTTTCTCTATATTAAAGTTGATTACCCTGGTATAATGCTTTTCATTCAATAAGGCAAGATGACCCGTTTGAGTGCCTGAAATAATAAATTGACCTGGTTCCGAGTAGCGATTGCTTATATTGCCAAAACCAATTCCGTTGTCATATTGACCAATTAGACCTAGTCGATATAACTTGTCTCTCCATTGATTTAACTCTTTAATTTCATCGGGGTGAACTGGAGATGAATGAATCCAATTGCATTGATATTTGACATAACCTTCATCAATCATTGACATAACCTATCTATATCATCGCCAAGAAATGAGCCCGCGATTTAACGCTCTTTCATTACTTCTTTTGCAGGAGTATAATAAGCCTATTGTTAGTTTAACATACCAGTACAGCACGGGCGTAAATAAAGCAACCCTGACGCTCCTGACGCTCGTTCCGACGCTCGTGCCTCGCTACCGCTTCGCTAACGCTACCGCTGACGCTCGAAGACTCGCTACCGCTTCGCTAACGCTAACGTCGCTAACGCTGACGCTCGAAGACTCGCTAACGCTAACGCTTCGCTAACGGGTTCACCAACGTTATTTACGTTGATGATCAGCTAAAATTTTAATCAAAAAAAGCCGCAAAGCTCGCCGGATAGAGTACTCTATCCGGCAGCGAAATCTCCGGGACAGAATATAGCTGTCCCGCGAGCTTTGCGTCCTTCTAGGAAGGGGTTTTAAACCCTTTTTTTCGATAAGCTACAAAGGTTCGTTGTCAAGGAAATTCAATGAGTTGATTCTCCGGCTGTGAGTACCTGCTGTGCAGTTAGCCGCAGTTGTGGAAAGGTGTTTGAGGCGATCGCTGCACTTCCTTCAAACATCATCTCTTCGTAAAGTCCCTCAATCAGCGTCAGCACGCTAACTTTATTATTCTGGGGGCTAACAATCCAATATTCAGAAATTCCCCTAGCAGCATATTCTGAACGTTTGTAACGATAATCCCTATCTTCGTTTACCTTCCCAGGAGAAACAACTTCAACAACCAACGCAGGTGGGGGCATATCCAGAGTGATAGTTGATCGCGTTGCACCTTGTAAAGTTGCTGCAAGTTCATCAGTTAACACAACCATATCTGGGATGCGAGTAGTAGCACGCCAACCACTAACGACAATTTCAGCTTTATTAGTTAATCTGTTGAGCGGAACAAACTTGAGGAATTGAGATAGTAAAAATATCGCGATTTGAACGTTTTTCGGGCTTTCTGGTGGCATTGCAACTAACTCTCCAGCCACCAGCTCATATTGGGTGTCAGTGCCATCGTCGTAATTCAAGTACTCCTCAAGGGTCAGTCGTTTGGAAATTGTAGTCATAGTTGTGGGGAGTAACATACTGAGATCCTACCCTACTTAAACTTTGCTTGAATTTAAGCTTAACTTAACTATAGATAGACCATCACCAGGGTAAGCGCATCTCAAACGCTATTGACAGCTAGGTTACGTCTCCTGAGTGGGGTCGGCTAGTGCAGCTGCCAACAGGGTGAGCATATAGTCATCATCCATTGCAGCACGCC
>JAQYWP010000085.1 GCA_029379285.1 Rhizonema sp. PD38 | reverse complement strand
ACTGGAAGCAGCTTAAGAATTCAGTATTCAATAGTCTTGACAATGAAGTTTCTGGAGTCGGACTGACAGTATGGCAGCCATAAATAAAACGCACACTAAATAACTTACCAGACTTCTTATAGAAGTCTGGACGTAAAGTCTTGCAATTGTCCAGGAGCGCAAATAGGATGGCAATAAAAAACGGATGTTTAATTCCAAAGGAGCGGAACTACTCACAAATAATCAAACATCTATGTCCGTACCCTTGCTAGACTAGATTGCTTAAGATCGTCATCTACTCTACTAGGTATTTTGATTCTGAATGTTAAACTAACCATTAGTTAGACGATGAATGAATTGACTTTAATTGCCGAAGTATATTTAGTCCTTTAAGAGCAGAACTCTCGTGTTTTACGAATGATTTCGGATTGCCACAGTGTCAAGGCGAGTGGCGGCGCTTGATAAGATACGATCTCCCAACCCTATTCTCTATTCTTGTACGGGCATTCTTTGACATGTAAATCGCATGTACCCATTATCTGTAACTAAGCCCAAGGGCATACTAACTTCACCCGTCATTGTGACTTTCGTCTTTGTAGATAGAGCAACTTCTGTTTGAGCAATCTGCCAACAATATAATTAGCAGTACAGTGACTTAACACAATTCAAGAGTCAAAATAGTATAGGTGGGCTTTTTAAGAAAGCCTTGCTTAAATAAGGAGTTGGTTACCAGTGGTATTACAAGTTAAAAAAAGTATATACGAAGACAAAACCCAAGAAATCGCCAAGGAACTTCTAGCGGCAACTCAGGAGAATCGTTCGTTCTTCGCGGCATTGCGAGATCAGATGCGCTGGGACGATAAATTACTGGCTTGGGCAATGAGTAATCCTGGGTTACGGGTGCAGCTATTTCGCTTTATTGATACTCTTCCTGCTTTAAATAGCAAATCAGAAATTGCCGCACATTTACAAGAATATCTAGGTTCGGAATCAGTAGAACTACCAGCCGCCCTGAAGGGAATGCTAAACTTTGCTAGCCCCGATTCTATGCCAGGGCAAGTTGCGGCGACAACTGTTTCCACAGCCACAGAAACATTAGCTCACAAATATATATCCGGGGAAAATATTAAACAAGTCATCAAGACAATTGAGCGACTGCGTAAAGACAAAATGGCATTCACTGTAGACTTGTTGGGTGAGGCAGTGATTACCGAAGTAGAAGCTCAGTCTTACCTGGAACGCTACCTGGAATTAATGCAACAATTGGTAGAAGCCTCCAAAAGTTGGACGCCAGTTCCCTTAATTGATGAAGCAGAGGGCGTGTTGCCGAAAGTTCAGGTGTCTGTGAAGCTGACGGCATTCTACTCCCAGTTCGATCCTTTAGATGCTAAGGGGAGTGAAGAACGAGTCGGCGATCGTATTCGCATTCTTTTGCGTCGTGCCAAGGAATTGGGGGCTGCGGTTCATTTTGACATGGAACAGTACGCTTACAAAGACATAACTCTCAGCATTTTGAAAAAATTGTTGATGGAAGAAGAGTTTAAGCAGCGTACAGATATTGGCATCACAATACAGGCATATCTCCGCGATAGTGAAGAAGATGTACTTGACTGGATTGCCTGGGCGAAACAACGCGGTTATCCGATGACGATCCGCTTGGTGAAAGGCGCGTATTGGGATCAAGAAACCATCAAAGCAGTACAAAAACATTGGCTTCAACCAGTATATAACGATAAAGCAGCGACGGATGCTAATTTTGAGAAAATAACTGAGTTATTGCTGCAAAATCATTCAGATGTCTATTCTGCGATCGGTAGCCACAATGTGCGATCGCAAGCTCGGGCGATCGCTATAGCAGAAAGTTTAAATGTCCCCTGCCGTTGCTTTGAAATGCAAGTTCTCTATGGAATGGGAGATAAAATCGCACAAGCTTTAGTTAATAAGGGTTATCGAGTACGAGTTTACTGTCCCTATGGTGAACTTCTGCCAGGAATGGCTTATCTCATTCGTCGTTTGCTAGGAAATACAGCTAATAGTTCCTTTCTGCGGCAAAACATGGAAAATCGCCCTGTCGAGGAACTCATTGCACCACCAGTCATCCGACAAGAGAATAGGTATCAAGATTCTTCAGCGTTCTTAGGTGCACCAGACACAGATTATGCTCAGGAGGAAGTCGTCAAGAAATCGGCTGAAGCTTTACAAACTGTTCGTCAACAACTAGGGAAAACATATCTCCCTCTGATTAATGGTGAGTACACCAGTACTCAGGAAATTGTTGATTCTGTTAATCCTTCAAATTATAGGGAAGTTGTTGGGAAAGTTGGCTCGATTTCTATTGAACAAGCTGAACAGGCGATGCGAGCGGCAAAAGCTGCGTTTCCCGCTTGGCGCAAAACACCTGTCACTAAACGTGCCTCTATCTTACGGAAGGCAGGTGATTTGATGGAACAACGCCGTGCCGAACTTTCTGCTTGGATGGTTTTGGAAGTGGGAAAAGCAGTACGAGAGGCAGATGCTGAGGTTTCTGAGGCAATAGATTTCTGTCGCTACTATGCTTCAGAAATGGAACGGCTTGACTTGGGCTACAACTATGACGTTGCTGGTGAAACAAATCGTTACATTTACCAGCCACGGGGAATTGCAGTGGTGATTTCTCCTTGGAATTTCCCACTTGCTATTGCTACAGGGATGACTGTGGCAGCTTTGGTTGCGGGTAATTGTACTTTGTTGAAACCAGCCGAAACATCTTCTGTGATTGCGGCAAAACTCGCAGAAATTTTGGTGGAGGCAGGGATACCTAAAGGTGTCTTCCAATATGTGCCGGGAAAAGGTTCCACAGTCGGTGCAACTTTTGTGAATCATCCGGATACTCATGTAATCGCTTTTACTGGATCGCAGGAAGTAGGATGTAAAATATACGCAGAAGCAGCAATTCTCAAGCCTGGTCAAAAGCATATGAAACGGGTCATTGCTGAAATGGGCGGGAAGAATGCGATTATTGTTGATGAAAGTGCTGATTTAGACGCGGCTGTTATGGGTGTTGTGCAATCGGCGTTTGGTTATAGCGGACAAAAATGTTCTGCTTGTTCTCGGGTGATTGTACACAAAGCTGTGTACGATACTTTTATACAACGCTTTGTGGAAGCAACGAAATCACTGAATATTGGTGCAGCTGAGTTACCTAGCACGCAAGTTTGTCCTGTAATTGATGCCAAAGCACGCGATCGCATTTGCGAGTATATTGAGAAAGGTAAGGCAGAAGCAAAAGTTGCTTTAGAAATGTCCGCACCAGATAATGGGTATTTTATCGGTCCTGTTATCTTTACAGAAGTCTCGCCAAATGCAACAATTGCTCAGCAAGAAATTTTTGGTCCGGTTGTGGCGGTGACTAAAGTCAACAATTTTCCAGAGGCGTTAGAAGTTGCTAACGGCACTAACTATGCCTTAACTGGCGGACTTTACTCTCGAACTCCTTCGCATATTCAAATAGCGCAGTCAGAGTTTGAAGTCGGGAATTTGTACATTAACCGCACTATTACGGGTGCGATTGTTGCACAGCAACCATTTGGTGGATTCAAGCTTTCTGGCGTTGGTTCCAAGGCAGGAGGTCCTGATTACCTGCTACAATTTTTAGAACCGCGCACGGTGACAGAGAATATCCAGCGCCAAGGTTTTGCACCAATTGAAGGGGCTGATTAGATCGTGTTGTGAGTTGTTGGCTATTAATTATTAACAGTCAACAACTCACTTAAGTCTTTATTTTAGGCTGCTCGCAAACTCTACTCATTTTTGCGTTCTTGGCGCGGGCAGATGCTTCAAGTCGGCAGAGCCTTTCGCCAGTCGCCTACGGAGGGAAACCCTCCTGCAGCGCTGGCTCACCAACGCACTGCCCAAGTCTATTGCGGTTCACTAAATTAAGCCGAGTGGCAAATGAATGCGTAAGTCCTATATTTGATGAAACCACAAAGAAGTAAAGAGCATTAAAGACACTTAGATGAGTGATATTGTTGTTAAAGTTGCTCAATTGCTAGAGGAATTTGTCGCGATTGAAGCAATTAGAAAATGTGTGTTTCAGGAAGAACAAGGGGTAGATCCGGCTTTAGATTTTGACGCGTATGATCAAGTTTCTGAGCAATTGATTGCTTATTTAGATAATCAATGTGTGGGAACTGCCAGAATTAGGTATTTGGATGAGAAAATAGCCAAAATAGAAAGGTTAGCTGTTTTGCCGACAGCTAGAGGGTTAGGGATTGGGAAGAAAATTATGGAAAAGGCAATAGATGTGATCGCTTTTCAAAATATTTCAGAAGTTGTCATCCACGCCCAAGAATATGTGAAAGGCTTACATCAACAATTGGGTTTTCATGAAGTTGGAGAAGTCTTTGAAGAGGCAGGCATTCGCCATGTAAAGATGATCCTCCATATTGAGTGAGTGAAGGCAAAGCAAACCTTTTCGGTCTACTGTAGGAGCGATATGGTAACCTTACAGTAAACAAAAAACGCCCTAATACCAGGATCTGAGCCTCCATGTGTGAGTTTTGTCAGTCAACCAGAGACTAACGAGTGTATAAAGCGTTGCTAAATAATTTTAAGGCTATATATGGTGCAAAAACAATCTATACAAGCACGTATTTACGCAGTGTTTCAAAATTTGGGGACTCTAGCACTCCTTTTGATCGCATTTCCCTTTAATTGCACTGTCGTACTTGCAACGCTGCTATGGAATTTTTTTAGCCGAAGCTTCAACAAGCAAGTGGTTTTGAACGAGAATCCGAAAAATATCTTGATCGGTGGTGGTAGAATGACGAAAACTCTTCAGCTGGCTCGATCATTTCACGCGGCAGGGCATCGAGTTATTTTATTTGATCTCGAACAACACTGGTTCAGTGGTTATCGATTTTCCAACTCTGTGGCTCGCTTTTACACAGTTCCTGACTCGCACAAAGACATATCAGGCTATACTCAAGCCGTGCGTGTGATCGCCAAAAAAGAAAACATAGATTTTTTTGTCCCGGTAGGCATTTTTGCAGCCAGCTACTTTGACTCTGAGCGCAAACCAGTGTTATCAGGCTATTGTGAGAATTTTCACTTTGATGCTGATACAATGAAAATGCTAGATAACAAGTTTACCTTTGCACAAATTGCACGCTCACTCTCGCTATCTGTTCCGAAAAGCTTTTTAATTACAGATTCTGAACAAGTTCTAAATTTCGACTTTACGAACGAAAAGCGCAAATACATTCTCAAAACTATTGTCTATGACTCGGTTTTACGCTTAGATCTGACTAAGCTACCAATGGAGTCTCCCGAAAAAATGGAGATCTATGTTAAAAGTAAGCCCATTAGTCAAGATACTCCTTGGATATTGCAAGAGTTTATTCCAGGAACAGAATACTGTACTCACAGTGCAGTGAGAAATGGTGAATTAACAGTACACTGCTGCTGCAAATCATCTGCTTTTCAAGTCAATTACGAAAATGTTGAACATCCAGAAATTCAGGAGTGGGTGATTCATTTTGTCAAAGAACTACAACTGACTGGGCAACTTTCTTTTGACTTCATTCAGGCGGAAGATGGGACGATTTATGCGCTCGAGTGCAACGCTCGCGCTCACTCTGCGATTACAATGTATTACAACCATCCAGGTTTAGCGGATGCCTATCTCAATCACGAGCCTCCCGTTGAACCTTTGCAACCTTTGAGTAATAGTAAGCCTACTTATTGGCTTTATCACGAACTTTGGAGACTCAATGAAATTAGATCGTTAAAGCAGTTGCAAAAGTGGTTTAAAAATATTTGGCGAGGAAAAGATGCAATATTTGAAGTTAACGACCCACTACCTTTCTTAATGGTACATCACTGGTACATTCCTTTACTATTACTCGATAGTTTGCGCTCCTTACAAAGTTGGGTGAGGATTGATTTTTGTATCGGGAAACTCATCAAGTTTGGAGAAGACGTAAAATATAGCAATACCTCTACAACTAAGAAGTAATTAGGAAGCGATCACGTGTGCTTTGTGTAGGAAAGCAAGTTCCGCTTCTTTACTGATTCCACTATTATATGACAATTATAACTATGAAGGAGCAGATTTTTGTAGTGTTCCAAAACTTGGGCACTCTTGTATTACTGGCGATCGCATTTCCCTTAAACTGCATCGTCGTCTTAACTTCGCTACTGTGGAACTTTCTCAAGCAACCATTTGGCAAGTCAATTGTTGTCAACCCCAATGCCAAAAATATCTTAATCGCTGGCGCGAGAATGACGAAAACCCTTCAGCTAGCACGTTCATTTCATGCGGCAGGGCATCGGGTTATTATAATTGACATTGAGAAATTCTGGTCAAGTGGTAATAAATATTCTAACTCTGTGGCGGGCTTTTACACTGTTCCTGATCCTAGCAAAGACATATCAGCCTACATCAAAGCTTTGCACGCGATCGCCAAAACAGAAAAGATCGACTTTTTTATCCCAGTAGCCATTTTTTCTGTCATCCACTATGATCACGGCAAGCCACCATTACCAGAATTTTGTGAGTTTTTCCACTTCGATGCTGATGTCACGAAGATCTTAGATGACAAATTTGCCTTTGCCGAAACAGCGCGATCATTCGGTTTATCCGTCCCCAAATCCTTCAAAATTACTGCTCCCGAACAAGTTATCAACTTTGACTTTTCTCAAGAGAAGCGCAAATACATTCTTAAAAGCATCCCCTACGATCAAATACGTCGCTTGAATCTTACCAAACTACCTTGCGACACACTGGCACAAACAGCAGCATTTGTCAAGAGTTTGCCTATAAGTGAGGAGAATCCCTGGATTATGCAGGAATTCATCCCTGGAAAGGAATACTGCACTCACACAACTGCGCGAGATGGCGAGTCAAGAATGTACTGCTGCTGTGAGTCATCGGCTTTTCAAGTCAACTACGAAAACGTTGAGCAGCCGGAAATTATGCAATGGGCGAGTCATTTTACCAAAGAACTCGGAAAAACCGGGCAACTTTCCTTTGACTTCATCGAAGCAGAAGACGGAACTGTTTACGCGATTGAGTGTAACCCCCGTACTCACTCCGCTATTACTATGTTTTACAATCATCCAGGAGTAGCGGATGCTTATCTTGGTAAAGAGCCTCTGGCTGAATCTTTACAGCCTCTTGCTGATAGTAAACCCACCTATTGGTTGTATCACGAAGTTTGGCGGCTGAATGAGATTAGATCGTTTAAGCAACTGCAAACCTGGGTAAGAAACCTCTCTTCCGGGAAAGAAGCAATGTTTGAAGTGAGTGATCCCTTACCCTTCCTGATGGTACATCACTGGCAGATTCCCTTACTCATTCTCGACAATTTACGAAAACTCAAAGGTTGGGTCAGAATAGATTTTAATATGGGCGAGCTTATAGAGTGAGAAAGTTTGGTGACAAACAAAGGAGAGCGATCGCCCACTTGTTCAGATAAGAACTGATCACTCCTCACTGTCTTCATCTAAAACTGTCAGAAGCCAGTGTATTGGTTTGTTGCTTGAGAGTGGACGCAACTCCTGTGCGTCTGGGATCTGGTTGGTGTGTGATAGGGTGATATTTGAATTCTGAGTCTCTTCTTTAAGGTTTGGATGTTTATTAATAAATTGTCCAATATCTACAGTGGAAGTCAGCGCTTCAACTTTTCCCAACCTAGCCATATCTCCACCTCTAGTTTGGTGTTGATCTGGTAAAAACAGGGTGAATCGACTACCTTCTCCCAAAGTCGATTCCACTGTCACATCTCCACCATGCAAACGTGCTAATTTGCGCGTTAAAGCTAAACCTAATCCAGTACCTTCATACTGACGATTGAGCCGACTGTCTAGCTGTTTAAAAGGTTCAAATAAAAATTTATACTGATTTGGCGCAATACCAATGCCCGTATCTGATACTATCATTTTAATGCCCTGAGGAACTTTTTTAACTTCTAGCAACACAGAGCCGACTACGGTGAATTTTATCGCATTGGTGAGAAGATTAAGTAGCATTTGCTTGATTTTGCGAGCGTCACCAATGCAAACATCTGCATTTTTGTCAATTTTAGTTGTGAGTTGCAATCCTTTTTCGATAGCGCGATCGCTCACTATCGAGATAACAGATTCACACAATGGTTGCACTAACACTGGGAACAGCGAAAATTCTTCTTTACCTGCTTCCACCTTAGATAGATCAAGGATATCGTTGATCAAATCCAGCAAGTGTTCACCACTACTATAAATACAATTAATATATTCCTTCTGCTTGTGAGTGAGAGAACCAACTATTTCTTGTTCCAGCAACTGAGATAACCCCATGATAGCATTGAGAGGCGTTCGTAGTTCGTGGCTCATGGTTGCTAAAAACTCACTCTTTGCCCGACTACCAGCTTCTGCCGCTTCTTTACTTTCAAAGAGTTTCAACTCTGTTTGCTTACGTTTGGTAATATCCTCAATCATTAAGAGGAAAAACTCCGGTTCATCATTTGTGCTGGGAATAAGAGAAATGTTGAGGTGAATCCATACTAAACGACTATCTTTATGCGAAAAACACCTTTCCAGTTCTAAGCGATCGCGAGTTCTTGACACCAATTGTTGATAAAGCTCTAAATCTCCTCCTTTGGCGTCAGAAATGTAATCTGTAAAGCGCTTGCCGTATAGCTCTTCCCGACTGTATCCCAGAATTTGACATAGTAATGGATTGATATCAATAATCCGTCTTTTCATATCTAGCAATCCAATGCCAACAGATGAACGCTCGAAAATTGCCTGCAATCGAGCCTCACTCTGTAGCAGAGCTTTCTGTTTAATGTCTCGCTCACTTGCTTCTATTGCTGATATTGTGAAATCTGCAATAGCACTCACAAAATTTTCTTCTTCCAATGTCCACTCACGAATGCTACCAGTGTGTTCGTAACACAATACTCCTACCAAACAACTACCCAACCAAATTGGTATATAGATCAGGGATGCGATGCCAAAAACGGAAAGATAAGTATCAGATAACTCTTGGGTTCTTTTGTCTAGATAGGCATTATTTACTACAATATTTTGCTCTTTAAACAAAGCTTCAAAATAAACTGGATAATCGGCTTTTTCCAAAACCATACCAGAACTATGACATTTAGTGTCCTGTTCGTATAAGTCAAAACATTCAATTCTTATGTAGTTAAATTGATATAACCAGATACTGACTCGCTTTACGTCTAAAGACTCAGCAGTCGTTTCTGTAATTTCCTGGAATGCTAAATGAAGATTGCCTTGCTGAAGTGTCTTGCTTCTAGCAAATTTCACCAGCGTTTGGTTCTGTTTTCGCAGACTGTTTTCCCTTTTTTGCCAAATGTCTTGCTGTTTGCGCTCAGTAATGTCTTTAAGTGCTGCTACTTGTAGTTGTTTATTTTGGTAAAGAATGATTTGGCTTTGCATTTCAACTGGAAAAGTAGAACCGTCTTTTTTAACTACAACAACTTGATAAGGTTTTTCTGAGCCGCTCATAATGTTTTGTCTGATCAACTCTTGCGATTCGGGCGTAACCAGTGCAAAGAAGTCTTTGGCCATCAGTTTAGCAACTTCATACCCAGTCATTTCTGGTAGGGCATAATTGACAGCTAAAATAGTTAAGTGATCGTGTAGTATAACAATACCTGTAGGAATTTTAGATAACTGTTGGAACTGTTTTTCGCTGACTTCTCCATTTAAACGGTGTTGTCGAGCAATTGTGTATAGTAAATGCCGTAATAGTTGAGGATAAATATTGCTTTTAATTAAATAATCATGTACGCCCATAGCGATCGCTTGTTGTTGCCTCGTTTCCTCCTCTAAATGACTCATCATGACAACAGCTACATTTGGAGCAAAAGAGCGGATACTGTCCATGACTTCTAAATAGAAAGCATTTTTCAAGGGTAAGTTTAAGATAACGACATCGATAGCTCCGGAAAGCAAAGTAGATTTAAGCTCCAAAAATTCTTGCACCAATATCAGCCGAAACTGCGTGAGAGATTGAGGCTCGTGGTTTAGAGCTTCCTCAATCGTTCGTTGTCTTGCCACTCCAACTTCTGTGTGATTATCGAAAAAGAAGATAACTTTGATCAGTTCAGATGCCATGTTTGTCATCAGTACAGCAGCTTCATAAAAAAGCGATGGAGACGGGCTGAACATTGGATAATATTCCTACCGACAAACTTTAACTGAGTGGTATTAAAGAATACTTAAATCCGGACGTAGAGATTAAGCCCAAACAGCTAACATTCCTGTCTTGCTAATAGGTGTCAGATCTTACCTAATTATGCAGTGAGAAGATAGAAATAGGAAAATATGGCTCCGCCACACAACAGCCTTGTTGTCTAATGCGTAAGTCCTATCGACTACATTCCATCTACTACCAACTTTTTGGTCAAAATATCCCCCTTTATTTCTTGTATTGTCAAAGTATTGACCTAGAGAAAGATTGTTGCTCCTGTACATCCACGCGAAAATTAGAGTCATAGCGATTGTTGTGGAGGTGAAGCGATGAGCGACAGCAATTTGAGAATTGTCTCTCTGATTCCCAGTGGAACGGAGATTTTAGCAGCTTTAGAATTGACGAATGCAATTGTTGGGCGATCCCACGAATGCGATTATCCCCAACAAGTTCAGCAACTTCCTGTTTGTACCCAAGCACGCTTAAACTCCAATGCCCCCAGCAGCGAAATTCATGACAAGATAGAAAATTTGTTACAATCCGCCCTCAGTATATATCAAATTAAGATAGATGCTTTAGAAGAATTGCAGCCTACCCATATTGTCACTCAAGATCAGTGTGATGTGTGTGCTGTCAACTTAAAAGATGTACAAAAAGCAGCAAAGAGTATAATAAATAGCTCTCCTCAGATTATTTCCTTAAAACCCAGTGTTCTTCAAGATGTTTGGGGTGATATTCAGCGAGTGGGCAATGCTTTTGGCATAGACTCGCAGCCGTTAATCAAAAATTTAGAAGCTCGCCTCAAGATTGTGAAGCAAAAGACACAAGATCTCTCCAAAACAGAAAAACTCCCAACTGTTGCCTGTATCGAGTGGACTGAACCTTTAATGTTTGCTGCCAATTGGATTCCTGAATTAGTCTCTATAGCAGGAGGAGAGATGCTTTTCAGCGAGGAAGGGCAGCCTTCTGCTCCTTTGAAGTGGGAAACGCTAATCCAGGCAAATCCAGATATCGTCATCTTTATGCCTTGCGGCTTTGATTTAAATCGTACTCGCCAAGAAGCACAGTTGTTCACTAATCATCCTGAGTGGCAACAACTACATGCGACCCAGAGTGGCAGGGTGTATATTACTGATAGTAATGCCTACTTCAATCGCCCAGGACCCCGATTGGTAGACTCTTTAGAAATCTTGGCAGAAATTCTGCATCCAGAAATATTCCAATATGGGTATAAGGGAAAGGCTTGGGAATTCATTTAAGAGGACGACTATTTATTATTCAACCATTCAACCAGAGGTTTTAAATCACCTGGCACTGCTGCCTCACTAACTTTAACAGTGTGTTTTCGATCCTCTTGTTCCACCGTTAAAGTATATTGAAAGCGATCTGGTTGATTGGCAGGAACACTGATATCTGGAGGTAAGTTATAGAAATTTGCTGCTTCTACTAATTGAGGCAGTTGATTGGCTTCGTATTCTGAGAGATCCGCAGAGTCAAAAGTTTTTGTCTTGATCATCCCAGCAAAGCCGCCCGTGCGTTCAAACGAGATCCGCATAAAGAGTGAGGAGTTATGAGTTGAGCTTTTTACTTACTAACGATTATAAATCATCAAACTAATGGTGATAAATAATCGACAATCCCTTGCCGTATTCATTCCTCACTCCTGACTCTAACTCACTCCAACCTTTTGCCAAGCGCTTTGTACAGCTTTTTGTTCAATGCTTGCTTCGCCATAAAGTTCTCCAGCAACTTTGATAGTCGCTTGAGCCGCTTGTTTAAAATTTGCTTTAGAATCCAAGCGATCGCATAAGGTTACGTACCAGATTTTTCCAGTTTTTTCCCAAGCAAAGCCGCCAATCTCCATTGCTGACAGGTAAAAAGCATGGCTGGGTATACTCGAATTAATATGCACGCCATTATGATCTTTAGTACCAGTATAAAGGTCTTTTACGTGTATTGGTTGAGGATCTTTCCCTAAAACAGGATCGTCATATGCCGTTCCTGGTGCCTTCAGCGAGCGGATACCAACACCTTTTACCTTCTTAGTAAATATACTGTCTCCAATGATCCAATCAGCTTGGTTTACTGTCTGCTTTTTAACACGTTGTTTGACTAAAGAACCGAAGACATCAGAAAAAGACTCATTCAGCGCTCCCGATTCCCCAAGATATTGTAGAGCAGCTTGATGTTGAGTGATGCCATGAGTGAGTTCGTGTGCAATAACATCAATACATTTAGTGAAGGGCTGAAAAAGTTCTCCGTCGCCATCTCCATAAACCATCTGGCTACCGTTCCAAAAAGCATTGTCATATTTTGTGCTGTAATGCACGGAAGCGTCTAAACGCAGTCCATTGTTATCTACAGAATTGCGATCAAAAACCTCATGATAAAAGTCATACGTCGCCCCTGCACCATCATAAGCTTCGTTCACAATCGGATCGCTGTTGGGAGGATCGTTTTCACTACGCACTAATACACCAGGAAGAGTACTACCACCTTTAGCATCGTAGACGCAACGACGCTTCTCACCTGGTTGAGCCATGATCGTCGTGAGATTACCGACAACTTCTCTTCTGCCGCGAAATTGTGCTGAAACTTCTAACGTGTAAAACGCCCAGTCACGTTGTGAAGGATTGCCGTTTTGAGCAAGATGTTCCAGCATGTGAGGTGGGAGAACACAACAAATCGGGCATACTTGACGCGGATGCTGAGAATAAAGTCTAACTAATTTTTTCTTTTTTCTGACCATTGAGGATATTTTCCTTTTCAAACTTTGAAGCTTCTTTGACTTATGACTTAAGCATTGACAAAAGTCTCGAAAGTGCAAATTAAGTTATACCTATTTGCTGAGTGGAAGTTAAGTGAACTTTAGCTAATTTCCATATCTTTTTGATAAGTGTCAGAACTCATCAAACTTATACACTTAGGAGGTAGAAATGAGAAAAATAGCAGCAGATTGCTTGCATATGAGAGTATATGCAAGCACAACAGCTAATTTCTAAAGTGCGTAAATCCTATGGGTGATTAAATTACGTATGATAACTGTCCTTGCTCATCAGTTATTCATCTCTTCTAATCACAAATGAGCGAAGACAGAGAGGAATAATAACGTAATATTTCATACATTAGTTTTTACGCACTTAGTGTCTTGGAGCAAAACACTTGTAGCAGCTTAATTTCTCTACTAGGAGAACGAAAAGCTTTGTCAGCTACATATTTTCATTGCACAATCACTCATTATCGCTGTTGAGTACTAACTCTCAATAGTTGGCACTTAACAGCCCAAGGGATATAATTCGCAACTCTTATACGGCACAGCTTAATCTGGTTAAATCTGGTTTAAGACCTAACAGCTTCATATAATAGTTCTTAATGAGAGCGTTTGTGTTATTTATGACTATTTTTTAATAAAAAAGTGAGGCTGACTAACAGGAGGAAATCGGTTTACACGTTTATTTACGGAACACTTTAGGCACATACCATCTGAAATATCTGTTTGAACTCAAGCGCGAAGCTAAGTGGATAAAATTATATCTCCGGCTAGCTCTGTCTAACTACGACCAGAGATATAAAATGATATTCGTATATCTTTATTTTTCTGGATCTTCCTTCGTACGATCAAGCTGAAAGATAGTAGCGATATAGACTAAAGTAGAAAATTTGTTTAACATAGTTATAGACCTCACAAATTGTGTGTGGTTGTGTGTTGTAGAACTTGGTTGAAAATTAGTCAGGGGGTCAAGCCCCTTGACTCATTTCTTTTTTATTAATTTCAAAAGGTGAACAAGCGCTACTTGTCTAGTGCTACGCAGAAGACAAAGAAGTCAGAGCAGGTTTCGCCTGTCGTACTGGACTCACCGCACGGGGTAGGCGAGAAAAACTCGGTATCGCACTGCTCTCATGATACTCGTACTGTCATTAGCATTACATTTGTACAAATGATAGTTATAGCGGATTTGATTTGGATAAGGTACACGTTGGAGAAAAGCTTCACAACAGTATAAATTTGCTACATACAAATTACTTAAAATTTCATCCTCTGTAAGCGGTTGAATGAGTCTAAAATTGCAAAAGACAAGCTTATCTGCCTTGAAAGGTAGATAATGATCTGAAATCGTGACATTTTGAATAGGTTACTGTATGTCGCAATTTGAAACTGCCCTTACCACCTATCGGAGCTTTACTGATCGCTTTCAAAGCATTGTCATTGGTACCGTTAGTGAAGATGGCATTCCCAATGCAAGCTATGTTCCCAGCAATTCTCATTTTGAAAAAAATACAATATTAATCGCCATTTTGAAACTCAAAAAAT
>JAQYWP010000762.1 GCA_029379285.1 Rhizonema sp. PD38 | reverse complement strand
CTCCAAGAATAACGGAAGCAAGTCTCAAGTTACAAACATACCCTGGAAAAAAGTTGTTTCATGCGTTGCAAAATTACGGGACTTACGTTGTTGATGATGCAGGTTGGGACTGTCATTACTTCGGAGTAGAAAAAGGAGTTCTTGAAGAGTTTCACAAAACCTATGGCTACAATTTCTCAGGTAAAAGTGGAACATTTTATGAAGATTTTATGAAACTATTTCAAGCACTTTCTATTGTTGACAATAATGGACCGAAAAGTGTTGGTGGTGGTGGAACGCCCCGTGTAGTTCTTGCTCCAACCATTGGCAATTGATTAAAAAGTTAAGAAATGAGAATGGGGAAAAAGGCAATAATTTCTTCCCCATTACCAATCACTGCTTTAACTACATAACGTTACGCTCCATTATTTTTTCATTTCGTTTTATAACTTTATAGATATAAATTAATTTTTATTTTTAATATTTTGCTAAGCACAAGAGCAACCAGTGGAGATATTAATTATTTAAGTTCATCTTCCGTATATTAAGTCGTATGATTATCCCTCTGATGTCACTTTCGGCAGAGGATAATCTGTCAAAGTTGAAGTGAAATGAAAATAAGTAGAATGCTTTCATGAAGTGGCGGCTTCCGCATCGCTCAATTCTTTTTCATCTCATGAGGTAGATTATAAGCGTTGTATTTTTCTTTCACAGGAGTGATAAAAGAAAATTATAAACATCTAGACAGAAGCCATTCAAACAAGTAATGTATGCTGATAGTTGATAGCAAATAACTGATGTTAAATAGCTGGTAACTGATAGCAAATAGCTGATAGTAAATCGCAAATCGCTGATGGCTCACAGTTGTTTGCGGACATATCTTGACTGGAATGGTACAGGTGATTGGCATACTCTTTTTCCATGAGCCACACCAAAAGTTTGCCACCCCACCGTCTTGGCACAATAATGAATTTGGAGTGGCTTTTTAATGACCATCTTTCGCTCTTTGACAAGCCGCTTGCGACGTTCTATTTTGTTGAAATTTGTCGCTGGTGTATCTCTCGCTTTAATTTTCAGCATGCCAACTCTTAGCCAACCACCCACAAGGGATAAGTTTCTGTGGCCCTTTTCATCAACTTCACCTTGGAATATGCCCATCGGTTCAGGTGCAATTTATATCCCAGCAAATATTCAAAAGGCAGGATCAGCTGGGGCAGATCTAGAGTACCTATTCAAGCTTAAGGAAGGAGACCCCTGGCGTGATTTATATGAGCCTGTTACTTGGGAAGTCGGGCGTTGTACAGGTACTAAACTTGTGGGAATTGCTCCATTGCCTATTCCAGATGACTTAATTGTTCCAGATGCAACGAGTTGGCCGTATGACACTCCTAACGCTGCTTCTGCCTTTCTGATGCCTGATGGCAAAACCTTAGTACAAATTGGACCCCTAGCTCGCTGTCAAGAGGGAGGTCCACTTTATGGTTTCCATTATTCCCCTGACGAAGATATTTACGGAGACGGACTCGGAGGATCGCATTTCGGTTCTGGTCTTTCTGCTATTGGTGGTTCCATTCGCAAAGGAGAACTTATTGGCGAACAGCCAATTCAGCACGCATTAAAAGTTGTGATTTGGGGGGAAAAATACTTTTACTACTCTCAAGACATACCTGGAAAACGCTGGCCTGCAACACTTGCAGATAACAATGCTCCCAACCAATATCACGGAAAAAACCCTGCTCTTGTACAAGGTTCTCTACTGGCAATTCTTCCGAATGTCACTGAGGAAAGTCTTAATTTACAAACACTGCCAGCAAAAAAGCTATTTCATGCGTTGCAGGATTACGGTACTTACGTTGTCGATGACGCAGGTTGGGACTGCCATTATTTTGGTGTGGAAAAAGGAGCTCTTGAAGAGTTTCATGATACCTACGGCTACGATTTCATAAGCACAAGTGGAGATTTTTATGAAGACTTTATGAAACTGTTCCAAGCACTTTATATTGTCGATAACAACCAACCAGACAACGTTGGTGGCGGTGGAACGCCGCGTGTAGCTCTTGCTCCGCCTATTGGCAACTGACCACACAGTTAACATTATCCCACCATTAAAAATGGTGGGACTGAAACTTGGCGTCACCTATCTCTTGACTAATCACGAAACCCGCTATAGATCTTTATAAGCAACAATTGAATCTGCCAAAAAAGGGACTAGTTGTGAAATTGATTGAAATCCAGGTTTCCAAGGAGCAATCAATTGTTCCACTAACAGACCGGGATATTTAGTCCATTTTCGTATACCAGCACCCACTATTTTATATCCCAGATTACGAAAATCTCTACGGGATACATAACTTAAGTGAGCGTCAAAATCATTAAACCCAACTATGGTATCTGAACCACCTCTTAGGCATGGATAATTAGGTGTAGAAATAATGACTCTTTTATTAGCAGCACTCTCCAAAATTTTGATAAAAGATTCCACTTTTTCTTGTTCTACGTGTTCAATAATTTCACACGCTATAACTGTATCCCATTTACCCGACAGAGGTGATGGCATGACTTGATGCCATACATGATGATAATATTGATGTCGAGAACAAAATTCTACATTTGCTGGAAACGCATCAAATCCATCAATTAATGGAGGTTTTTGTAAATTAGCCTCCCAGTAATTATTTTGAATCAGACTACCCCATCTTCCCAAACCACATCCAACATCAAGCAGTGTTTCTCCGACAACCAGAGGCACCACTATCGCATCAAGGCAAACTGGAGAAGAACTCATGTAGCAACCTTAAATAAACTGTAAGTAAAAAACTCATAAGCTAACTGCTAACAGCTAATTGCTTCTCAAACAGACTTAAAGCACGTAATGCTGCCTGATCCATGTCGTAATATTTATATTCAGCAAGCCGTCCAGCAAAGATAACCGTACCGTTTAATTTCTCTACCTCTTTAAGGTAAAATTCATAACGTTCGCGGTTTTCTTCACGCGGAATGGGATAGTAAGGGTCATTTTTACCAGGTACGTAGGCTTGAGGATACTCCATGACCAATGTGGTTTTGGGAGAAGTTTGTCCTGATAGATACTTTTGTTCGGTAATACGGGTAATATCATAATCGTTGGGGTAGTTAACTGTACCTACTTCCTGGTAGTATTCCTGATCCAGTGTATCAAATTGAAAGCGGATACTACGATAAGGGAGTTCACCATACATATAGTCAAAAAAGGTATCAATCGGACCCGTATAAATCATCCGATTAAATTTGATATCATTAATAACTTCACGATAATCTGCATTTAGAAGGACCATTATATTGGGATGAGCTAGCATCCGACGGAACATCTCGGTATAACCATGCTTTGGCATGGCTTGGTAAGGGTCTTGAAAGTAGCGATTATCTCGGCTGATATAGACTGGAACTCTTCCTGTTACGCCACGATCTAATTCCTCTGGCTTCAGTTCCCACTGCTTCATTGTGTAGCGTAAGAAGACATTTTCATATATGTAGTTGGCTAAAAACTCTAAATCACCACTAGCGCTTTCACGCAACTTTAGAATCGGGACTTTGACACCAAAACCGAAATGTTCTAAAAGCTGTTCTTCTAACTTTTCAGCGTAACGAGGAGGAAATAGGGTGTAAAGTGAATTGAGATTAAATGGTATGGGAACTTTTTTCCCTTCCAACACACCAAGCACTTGATGATAATAGTGTCGCCATTCAGTAAATTGAGATAAGTAATCCCAAACTTTTTTGGATTTTGTGTGGAAAATATGGGGACCGTATTTGTGTACTAAAATACCATGCTCGTTGTAAAAATCATACGCATTACCGCCGATGTGGTCTCTTCTTTCCACAATCAGCACTCGTTGTTGAGTCTGAGTTGCAATCCGTTCGGCTAGCACACAACCTGAATATCCAGCGCCAACAATCAGCCAATCTATTTTCATGCACTCTTCCTTGTTATATGAATTTTGAAATTTGTATATTACAGCGATTTTCACTCTCTATAAACCATACCGTTTGTAAGGGCGAATGACAGTACCCTACACAGAATGCAGTCGCGGCGATCGCCCCTACGACTATGGTTTATTTACGTAAAGCTCGCGCTCTCAGAAACTTTCCCCCGGCGAGCTTTGACGCAGACTTTACCTTAAAATTGCTATAAACTGTGATGTTCCTTTTAATGAGGTTCAAGGTAATCCTGCCAAAATTTTATAGAAGTCAACTCCTGAGTCGCTTTTTTCCACTCAGCACTGACGGCAGACCATTTCAAACGACTTGTCATAGCGGATTTTACCCAACTTAATAAAATATTAATTCCAGCTTTATTATCTAGTTCATTTTGATAAGATTGAGGATTCTTTTCCATGACAAAAATAATTCTTTTTTTAGCAAAGGCTTTACAAACTGAGTCTTGTTCTGTAAATCCCTGCCGAATAACTGCACTCTCATCACTTATTAAAAATTTCGGAAGTAAATGACCATTAAGCGTTAATAATGTAAATATTTTTTTTAAATTTCCTGTTTTTGTTACTTGATAGTCTTTTCCCTCTAAATCGGAATTAGGAACTATAGATTGACTTTTATGACTTTTACTGTATGCAAAAATCTTAGAATGCAGAATTTCAGAGTCATGACTTCTAATAAAATTAGCACCTTGCATATAATCGTCAAAACCTTTGACATACATTTGTGC
>JAQYWP010000761.1 GCA_029379285.1 Rhizonema sp. PD38 | reverse complement strand
CTCCCCGAGTGAGAAGACAATTCCCGATCGCTGCCGAGCGATCAGGTGACGCTCCCCTAGGAGCGTCCGCTACTTGTCACGCTTGCTTCATTGGAGGGGTATATCAAAGATCGCGCTCTTTCAAGTTTTGGTGCTCAAGAGAGAAACGCGTTTTAAGGCAGAGGGCAGGAGGCAGATGGCAGAAGTTTTGAAACCCTTATGCCATAAAAATTTTGGACATTTTCCTTCTTTTCCCGAATGCCTTCTACCCGTAACTCATAGCTGCCTTGCCTCAACCAAAAATCACCAAAAGTTGCCAAGAACCAAAATTTGATTAAAAATTTCTGAAAAAGTAGTAGCAATCTTTAACAACTTCTCAGCCTAAATTAATGTTGTGATTGATAGGAAGCTTTAAATTAAGTTTAGAGGAGTTAATTGAGAACATTAGTGTCATGAAGTTTAAGCATATAGCTGTTTTAGGTTTCGCTACTTTATTAACGGTAGGTTCTATTAAAGAAGTTGTTGCACAAAAGCCTGCATCCACTGGAAGTGATATTGTTGCACAGGCAAGTACTTCAGCAAGTACCCCTACAGGAACCTTTCAGGCTGGAGAACACCCAACTCAGGGAACAGTCAGTATTGTTACCGAAAATGGCAAACGTTACTTAGTGTTAAGTCAAGATTTTAAATCCGTAAAAGGTCCTGATCTGCATGTGATTATGTATAAAACAGATGCACCTCCAAAAGGTGGGCTTAAAAAAGCGGATTATTACATTCTTGCTCCCTTGAAAAATATCAGTGGTACTCAACGCTATGCCATTCCTGGCAAAGTGAATGTGGCTAACTATAAATCCGTGGCAATTTGGTGTCAAAAGTTCAATGCGACTTTTGGCTACGCTCCTTTAAGCAGTTAGTCATTTGATTTAAGCTTTGTAAGCATTGAGCAATCAGCAGTTGACCATGAAGTGAATTTTGGTTGCCACATATATATGTTGTTTTGGAAATGGGTGATAGGTAATTGTTCTCTAAGTTCCTATTACCCATTTCCATGTTACTTACCAAACTCGTCTAAAAGATCTTTTATGGAACTTACAGATTTTCTCGCTCTTGCTCATCCGGCGATCGCTGTCTTTTTCGTCTTTCCCATAATTGGAATGGTGGTAAATTTTGCTTGGACTACTCGCCAGCGACGCTTACAAACCTCAGATGGGGGCAAGAGTAAAATCCCCCCTGTTGTAGGTACAGAACATCGAAAATTGGGTTACTGGCTGACTGGTGCAGTTGTGGGATTAACTTTAATCGGGTTATTTTATCCAATTGGGAAGCATATTATTGAGAAACAGGTATGGAATAGCAATCCTTTCCAAGTTATTTTTATCTTATTAATTTTAGCTGCAACTATTGCTTCTTTAGTATTACTTTACCGAGGGAGACAGCGGATGTGGCGGGGAATATTTGCAACTTTAACTGGAGCCGGTCTTGTAATTCTGGGTTGCCAGGATGGAGTATATCGCCTGACTAAAGAGTGGTATTGGTCTCATTACTATATTGGTATTGCTGCCGCATTGCTGATGGTTTTTTCATTAGCGATTGTTGAAGATATTTATAAGGATAGATCAAATCGCTGGCGCATCGTTCATACAATTTTAAACTGTATTGCCCTATTGCTATTTATAGGACAAGGGCTGACAGGAACGAGAGATTTGCTGAAAATTCCCCTTAGTTGGCAGGAACCTTATATTTATAAGTGCGATTTTGTCCATAAAACTTGTTTTACACCACTTCAACCATCAAAGTGAATCAACTCAGCAACATCCTTCGGAAAATCGACCTCTTTTCCTTACGTGCGCGCTTAACGCTCGGTGTTGCTGCAGTCTCCATTTTAGGATTAGGTAGTCTTGCTATCTGGACTAGTTGGACAATGCAGCAATTCTTAATCGATAGTCACAAGCACAATCTTGAAGAGATTTCCACACGTTTACCACGTGATGTAGAAGTTTACAGCGAGATTTTGCCGCCTGAAGCTGCACTAAAAAACGCCATCAATAATTTGTCCAATACTAAGATGATGCTATGGGTAAAAAATCCAAATCAAAAAATCATAGCTAGCTCAAATAATTTGCATCGACTCCCTAATTCTACAATAAATCAGCTCATCTCTCTTACAGAGATGCCAATTAAACCCCAAATTTATGAAATTAACCAAAATTACTTCGTTTTATGCGGACTTTCTTTGCAGGTACAAGGGAAACTCCTAGGGCAACTTGTATTGGTGCAGGATGTTACCCGTGATCAAACGATGTTTTTGGCAATGGTTTGGAGATTGCGTACTGCCAGCATTTTGGTAATTATTGTGATGGTGATCGCGATTACATTTTATATCCAGCGCTCTTTACGCCCTCTACGTCAGATAAGTCAAATGACAGAAGTCATTTCTGCAGAAGATTTAGGGCAAGCGCGTCTGTATCTTGATAATGCACCTAGCGAAGTCAGAGAATTAGCTCAAACCTTAAACATGATGCTATCTCGCCTATCCCAATCTTGGGAGAAAGAGCGACAGTTTTTTAGCAATGTTTCTCACGAGTTACGCACACCACTCACAATCATACATGGTTATTTGCAAAGTATTTTGCGCCGACAGCATCTTTTAACAGAAGTACAGAAAGAAGCTTTGGAAACTGCTGCGTCTGAAGCGGAACGCACTGTTCGTCTCTTACAAGATTTACTTGATGTTGCTAGAGCTGATAGTGGTTATTTGTACTTTAATATACAATCGTGTAGTTTGAATGACTTAGTAGCTGAAGTCGTGGAAATGGCAGGACAAGATGGCGATCGCACAATTACAATTGAGTCTTCTACTTACCCAATTCAAGTAAAAGCAGACGACATTCGCCTGAAACAGGTATTGCTAAACTTGATTGACAATGCTATCAAATATTCTGAGCCTGGTACATCTATAAGCTTGAAATTAAGTCAGCAAGGCGAAGAGGGAATTATTCAAGTTTTTGATAAAGGTTACGGCATTCCCTTACAACATCAATCACGTATTTTTGAGCGATTTTATCGTGTTGATGAAGCCCGAAATCGTTCCACTGGGGGTAGTGGTTTGGGGTTATCGATTGTCAAGACTCTTGTTGAGGCAATGGGTGGTAGTGTAACAGTGCGATCAAAATTGGGCGAAGGGAGTGTCTTTACTGTTATTTTGCCTGCTTGATCGCGGTTTTAAAAATAATTGATCAACTCCAAAGATACAGAGAATGTATAAAAGAAAAGATAGCAGTAGAAATTATATTTTCTACAGTCTTGGTTATGAATAACTATATTCTATTTGCCGCCACAAGTAGGGAAGTTCTTGTATCTGCTATAACGGACACAGTTCACCCAAAAATTTCAAGCATGTCCCACGGTAAAAACAAACTTTTTTGAATATAGAGAAAATTACGCTCTGTTGAATTATGGATACAGTGTGGAAGATGGTTCTGTAAGCATACTCCTGATGTCTTCCCCTGCTTCCCTGCTCCCCTTGCCTGCCTTCACGAGTCAACGTCTTATCTGAACCGTATTGACATCTACAGCTTCTAAACCAAGTGAAAGCGTAAATAGTGATATTTGAGCAAGTATTCAGTTGTACAAGAATTCTTATATTTAGTTAATATTGATATTGATAACCATTACTCAAACAAAACACCATGAATAAGATCGAAGAAAAGCCAGACTCAAACCACCTGCAAAATGCTAGTACGCCTACTTGTGATACTCATTTAGTACATTTAGAGCATGTACGCTCAACTCAAGCGCAAATCCTGCCAATAAGTAAGGCACAGCAAATGGCAGAAGTTTTTGGGGTACTGGCAGATCCAAATCGTCTACGCCTACTATCAGTGTTGGTTTCTCAGGAATTGTGTGTTTGCGATCTAGCGGCGGTTACAAAAATGAGTGAGTCTGCCGTTTGCCATCAACTACGATTACTGAAAGCCTTGCGTTTAGTCAGCTATCGCCGAGAAGGTAGAAACGTCTATTACAGTTTGGCTGACAGTCACATTATCAACCTGTATCAATCTGTAGCGGAACACTTAGATGAATTTAATATTTAGATGTAGAGAGATTTGGTCATAAAATTTATAGAAATGCGATGGCAAAGTTTCTATCCTCCAAGTTCTACACACGCACTCAAAAAATCAATCTAAACTTGATTACTCCCCCGGCTAAAGCTCGATAGCAATCAACCGCTACCCGTTTAGTTTTAAATCCAGCTCGGTAAAAATCATCTTTGCCGAATTTCACCCCCCGGATAAAATCCGGAGGCTCTCAGCATATGTTCGGTAGACTAGATTTTAACCTATTTTTAACTGTCTGATTATTTCAGCCTTTTTGACTGAAAAACTTTTGTGACGGCTAAAAAGTAAGAATGCTCCCAGCAAAGTCAAACTAAAGATAGTGCTAGGTTCAGGAACCTTTCGAGCTTTGACTTGGTCAGAGCAACTAGCAAAACGACTTGCATCAGAACTGCCGACAGTGACATTAACGTTTGCACAGGTATTAAGCTTGATCGAAGCACCAGCAGTAGGTTGGGTTTTGCTTTCTAATATATTCGCAATGTCAGTGGTGCTTGTAGCACCCGTTGAGAGTATTGAAGAATTGCCACTGCCAGAGATATAGCCTGTTGAGAGTATTGAGGAATTGCCAATGCCAGAGATATAGCCTGTTGAG
>JAQYWP010000760.1 GCA_029379285.1 Rhizonema sp. PD38 | reverse complement strand
CTCTTCGCCACTGGCTGAATCAGCAGGGTTATACTCCAATTAAAACGCTCTCGTTGTTTTCTGGCGGTGGTGGACTGGATATTGCATTTCATGACGCTGGCTTTGATATTGTTCAGATGGTTGAACTTGAGGCGCAGTATGTCCAGACGCTCAAAAAAAACTCGATGCCAGGAAAATGGCTGGAAAACTCTCAACCGATCTGCATTGATATTAGAGAATTTTTTCCTACTACCAATTTAAAGATAGATTTTATTATTGGCGGACCACCTTGCCAGAGTTTTTCCGCTGCTGGTCGTAGAGCATCTGGGGTTGCGGGAACTAGCGATTCTCGTGGTACTTTGTTTCAGGAGTACGTCCGCTTGCTGAAAACGCTACAGCCAAAAGGTTTTCTTTTCGAGAACGTTTATGGAATTACTGGAACGCAAAAAGGTAAAGATTGGCAGGAAATCCAAAATGCTTTTCAGCAAGTAGGCTACACAATTCATTTTCGTATTCTCGATGCAGCTGATTATGGAGTACCACAGCATAGAGAACGTTTATTTATTGTTGGATTGAAAGAAGGTAGTTATCTATTCCCATTACCGACTCATGGTCCTGACTCTCCTGGTTTTGAACCTTTCTACTCAGCCAAAGAAGCAGTTACTAGCGTTGATATATCAGATGCCGAAGAAGGAATTAGTGGTCGGTACGGTCATCTTCTTACAAATATACCACCTGGACTAAATTACAGCTTTTACACAGTAGAAATGGGGCATCCTCACCCAGTGTTTAGCTGGAGATCCAAGTTTTCTGACTTTCTGTATAAAGCCGATCCCCACATGCCAGTGCGAACTATTAAAGCACAAGGAGGGCAATACACTGGCCCTTTTAGTTGGGAAAACCGCAAATTTACAATTGCTGAGTTGAAGCGACTGCAAACAATTCCTGATGCTTATGAAATTGTGGGGAATCGCCAAGTTTGTATTGAACAGATTGGAAATTCAGTACCACCTCAGGTGGGTAGAATTTTAGCTTTGAGTATTTTGGATCAAGTTATAGGAGTTACGCTCCCATTTCCTATGCACTACATGAACGCGGATAAGCAGCTAGGATTTAGACAGCGCAAACGAAAAATGACAGAGAAATATGCTCAAAAGGCTAAAGCTGCAATCACTCTTTTAAGCAGCAATAAACAATGTACATCAATATCATCAGCCAGTAATGAAAATAATGGGAAAGCAGTGCGATTTTTGTCTTCTGATTTCGCCTGGACATCACAGAAAGTGTCTGATGGCATCAAAATCAATCTAAAATATGAACTGAACAGTCATTGCTGGACAATTACAGCAGACAGCAGTGAGATATTAACGAAAGAAGAAAATAAATTTTTTATTGATGTCTTACCCTCATCGGATAACGAAGATTGGGTATTAGCTACTAGCAAAGTGAAGCTATGTGCTACAAATTTAGATATACAGCTATTTACAGGACTTTGGAAGGCTTTTGAGGAAAAACTAATCGAAATCACTGGTATGGCTGACTTAGTTCAGCTATCTGGCTATTACCAGTATGACCCTCGAATTAGTGGGATAATGACTTTTCATCCCAAATTAGAAGTCGATCTTTTCTGGCGTGTTGTTCAATGCGTGGTCAGAAAGATAGGAGTTGCAACTCAACTATCAGCTCAAGATTTAGCATCACTGTGGGGAGTTAAGGCTGAAAATGTATTTTCTTACCTCCAATTTTTACGTATCATGGGTTACGAAGTCAGAAACCAAAATACTAACCCTCAAATTAATAAAGGAGAATATTTAATTCCCTATGCGTTTCCGACTCTAACACCAAGAAGCGTACAATTGCGAAAAAATTTAGGCAATGGCAATGAGTTAGCTATATTTACGGGTATTCAGGGATAAAAGTGAGCTAGTGCTACCTGACGGCACTACACAAGTTTTCTTAGAAGGTACGATGAGTCAGTTAGCTAAACTGAGATATGTAAAAATTAGTAGCGAATTCTCTAATTGCTATTTAGAAAAACAAATTATTCATTGTCGCGATAATACAGGTGATATTGATTTCTTACATCTTAGTCAGAGTCATATAGATAATCTCAAAAACCTTGTAAATTCAATTACTAGTGAAGTTGGCAGAGCGCTAATTGGGTTAACAATTATGCAGTTATGCGTAAAAGCAATTTATTCGAGTAATGCAAGAGGGTATAGCGGGTGAGCAAGAATTAGCAAGCGCGTGGATGATGTCAAAATTTCGGAACTTGAGAGAGAAAGAAATTCATTGACCAATATTGTGCAATTGTCGATAGAACTCAGTCTGATGTCTTGAGTGAGTTTATTCGCTTGCTTAGAGGAAAGACTAAGAAGAGTCGAGATCTGAGATGATGTTCTATGATGTCAGGTAAATTAGTTACTAGGAATTAACTCCTGAATACTCAGACAGCAGTTTGAACAGTGGCGATCGCCCTCCACTTCCCCTCTCCATCTGGCACTTTTACGCTAAAACTACTTAAAGAACTCTTGCCAATTCCCGATGAAACCAATGCTCGAACAAAAGCCCGTAAGTCCTTGGAAATACAAACCCTGGTGGTGTCAACCCTGGTCTATACTGCTCACAGGTGTCACCCTCATTAGCGGTAGCTGGGTCGTATTTAAGACTATCTGGTTAACGATTCTCGTGTCTGTACCTGTCTTAACATGGATGGGCTTCTTCTTGTTAGTCTGGCCCCCATTAATTATTCGTAGTGGTGTTTTAGATTCTCACAAAGATTCAGTATAAACATTTATAGAGACGTTACATGTAACGTCTCTATAGTCGATGCACAAATTTTGGTAAGATCCACTGTTGTGGAGTTGTAATTACGAATTCCCATGAGCGCGAGGATCGTCTTGATTGCCTTTGGGTGCAACAGGTGCTGAGAATTTAGAAGCGGCTCCGGTTGCTTGGGTGTAAGGTAAAGGCGAACCAACAGCCAAGGCTTCTAAGTTGCCTGCCATAATCGTACGGGGCAGATCGCCGATCGCCTGTACTAAGATGTCCCCTTTGTTACTCAGAAATATAAAATGGGGAATGCCATCCACTCGATACTTCAGCATCTCTGGCAGCCACTTGGTATTATCTACATTCAGCATGACAAAATTGATGCGATCGCCATACTGTTTTTCTAATTCAGCCATATCTGGTGCCATTTTCTGGCAGACAGTACACCAATTTGCATAAAATTCCATCAGCGATGGCTTGTCGTTAGTTAAAGCGACGTCTAAGGGTGTAGACTGCTTATCTAACTGGGCGAGAGAAGTAGAAGTTGTCTCTGTTCGGAGTCCCAAGACTAAAGCAACGCTAAGGACGATGGCAACAATGACAATTAAGAGATTTCTAACCCGCTTTCCAACGGTGACTTCAGATTTTTCTGGAGAATTAACTGGTGAATCTGTACTCATAACAAAATTATTAAAACTTATTAAGTGATAATATCCTTAGTTTAACTGACTATAGCAATCCTAATAATGGAATCAGAATATTTAGTACAAGAGTACTATATGAAGGTTCTTTACCAATCCTCAAGAATTTTATTTTCCGCTCGCTGCATTACTTTTGAATCCTGTTCGGATCTCAAATAGGATTGCTGTAGTACCGCGATCACGGAATTAAAAATTAAAAAAGCGAAATGCTCGAATGGTAGCTTTATTTCCGAGCTTCTTGTAATAGTACAGCACGGCATAAATAACCACATAGTTTGAAATAGGTTAGAATTATAGTCTGTGTATAGATATTTCAGCGGCAAGACTCTGTCACGAATTGTGCCAGAGATGTTTTTTGCTAATCAAACGGACTTGATAAGATACGTTAAAACAAAAGAACCATAACAAATTTGTGAAGAAACGAGTTACTCTCACATTTCCCAAACGCGCTGTTCAAATGCCTGTCACCTATAGACTGGCAAGAGATTTTAACGTAGCTGCAAATATTATCCGTGCTCAAGTCGCCCCGAATCAAATTGGCAAACTTGTTGTGGAACTATCGGGGGATATTGATGAGTTAGAAGCGGCGATTGAGTGGATGCGATCGCAAAATATCAGTGTCTCCCAAGCTTTAGGGGAGATCATAGTTGATGAAAACTTGTGCGTTCATTGTGGCTTGTGTACCGGAGTTTGTCCTACAGAAGCCTTAAATCTCGATCCTCAGTCGTTTAAGCTGACTTTCACGCGATCGCGCTGTATTGTGTGCGAACAATGTATTCCTACCTGTCCCGTGCAGGCAATTTCCACAAATCTTTAAGCTTATGAGGAGAAATTGATGTAAAAACTACCGTGTGTTTGGAATAGCATACTCAGGAGTATTCTCACTTAATTTATCTCATTTTTCCAGTGTTCACCTTAAAACTCAATAAATTTTATACATTTAAACATAAGTTCTTGATTTCCAAGCTTTTGTAGACAATCAAAGATTTTTGTCTTTATAATCGATAATTCGTGGATATTACTTGCCAACAGAATTATCTGTGGAATAAATCTAAAATTCTTAAGCCTCTATATTGAGCGATGGAGTCAAGCCGAAATTCGTCTTGGAAAGTTTGCAAGGGATGTAAACCTACAACGAATGCGCTGGCTTCAGGAAGCTTCCGGGCATCAAATGGCTCTGCGTTCTCTATTGTTAAACAATAGCTATTTTACAAGTCAAATAGAATTATTGTAACCTTTTCATC
>JAQYWP010000759.1 GCA_029379285.1 Rhizonema sp. PD38 | reverse complement strand
GTTCTTGTAGATACAGCCTTTGGTACTGTGGAATTTATACACGGGGTTCGGCAGCAGAAATATCATGCAATTGCTCGCAAGCGCTTGTACTCGTAAGTTGGTTGATGGTCGCTGTGTTACTCGCGAAGCTCGCCGGATAGAGTACTCTATCCGGCAGACTTCGCAACTACATAAGCGAGGACAACAGCTTCGCCTTCAAGGTTTGAAGTTTCCTGTCTCTATATCTTGGTATTATTTTAAACGTGATGATGGTAAATACGTAAAACGATTTGTGCTCTCTACCAAAGCTCTCAAAGCTAGTACCATTTCTTGGTGAGCCAGCGCGTTGCGGGGGTTCCCCCCGTTGTAGCGACTGGCGAACCCGAAGGGTGGGGTAAACGAAGATGGCAGATTGAGGGTTGGTTTAAAACCGCAAAACACCGTTTTGGGTTGCACCGTTTTGGTGAGTCAGCGCTGCAGGAGGGTTTCCCTCCGTAGGCGACTGCGAACCCGAAGGGACAGGGGACACTCTTAGGGGTTTATCGTTGGTTAGTATTATCCCTTATTTCTTATGTTTTGGCACACTGGGCTTATTTATCCCGTGCCGTCGCCTCTACAAACCTACCTGATTGGGGACAAGCCGCAGAAATCGCATTCCAAACTATATTTGCACAATTAGTCGTGTTACTTCTTTTACAAGACATTGAACGCTTCAGAGGACTAGCACTTAGTCAAGGAATTGACATTCAAATTTCCAGGTGCAAGATATGAGTAAAGGCAAAAGGGATTCCGTAAGAGCTTTTGCCGTAGATCTGACTACAAAAGGGAGAGGTTGCCGATGGCAACCTCTCCCTTTCTCTCATAATGATTATCATTAATGAGTATATGTATATTTTATTTTCACAGAAGCCCCAAACATGTACTATTCATGTCCCAAAAGCTCACAAGCGATCTTTTGACGTTCTAATGCTATCAGTGATTTGCGTCAATACCGATCTAATAGCTAGTAGTTCAGATGGCGGATTACTGAGATACTGTGCAGAGCTACGATCAATTATATTATTATAAGCGTTCAATGCTACCAGTAATCGAGTTGCACTAATTCTACGGTACCTCACTTCTGCTTGCAGCCGAATTGTCGTGGTGAGTCGGAAATTTTTCAGCAAACCTTGTAAGCTGTCTACAAGTTGTTCAGCCTGCTGAACTGTCGGACCCCCCTGCACTCCACTTAATGCCTTCGTAATTTGCTGACTCGTTGGGGTTACTTCTGTAGATCGCGATGCTAGAAGAATACGAAGTAAGCTTTGCTGTGTCTGTGAAGGGATAGGTCTACCTGATACTGAAGTCAAGCTGTTTAAGTTCAGCTGATCAATTACCTTTATAGAAGCTTCAGAGGCAACCCTCCGAAGTCCATTGCTGTTAAATCGTACTACACCCCCTCTCCCTCTTTGAGGTGTAGGGCTGAAAAAAGGACCTTTGATGTCGCTTGTTGTGACGATTGCACCTGTGACATCTGATTGGTTGCCACGTTGAGCTTGAACTGGCAGCGATGCTTGACATAACATGACTGTACTAAAAGCAACGCTCAAACTTAAAGAAAATGGAAAACGTTTTATATAATTCATAGCTTTTGTGTTAAATGATTTAAAAAGAGTAGCCAAAACCAACTCCTAAAATAAATCTAGCACCATCACCAGCATTACCTGTAACGTCTGCTACAGCTGGAGTAATGACAAGCGGAAAATTTCGGAACGGAGCAATAGAGGTACCTAGTGTCAAATCTTGACCAGTCCAATCTGCAATGACCGATATCGGTTCAACGACTCTTAACCCCACACTGCCAAATACATTGGTAGAGCCAATACGTCTTTGAACATCGTACTCCGAGCGAAAACGACCACCCCCAACACCTAAAGAGACAGTGAGAGCACTAAAGGGTTTGGTGACGTTGTCTTTGAGTAGAAAGACTTTACTCGCAACGCCATAGACACTGCTTCCCCCATCTGGAGAACCGAATGTACCAATATTTTCTACCCCAGCTGCGATCCCGAAGTTATCAGGGAACAAATGATGCAGTTTCAAACTAATACCTGCATTAGTGAACAAACCTTCCCTAAAGGTGGAAAAAGAAGAAACAGCAACTTCTAAACCTACTATTCGCCGTTCTCCCAAACCAAAACCAAACTCTAGTGCACCATCGTCTCTATTAGTAAAGCGTGCCCTTGATTGGTAAGTACCTCCAACAAAAACATCGCCGAACTCGGCACCAAAAGCAGTAGGACTAGCAACAGATGAACCTGGTACACCGACAATTCCTGAGACGATCTCTAGATCTTCTGGGGATATTGGTCGGATGCGAAAACTTCGGCGCAAGTCTTCCACTTGAGCTACTGGAGGAGCCGAGTTTTCCGGTGATCTGTAATCTACGATGTATTGAGTTGCAACTTGAGAACTCGCGAGTTCCGGAACCGCTCCAGCTTTAACCAAAGCTTGATAGATAAATGCCGCTACCTCCGCCCGTGTTGCAACTTGATTGGGATTGAGATTCTGAACATTGGGATAATCGACAACTATGCGGTTCTGTAAAGCAGCAGCCACTTGTTCAACAGCATAGTTGGGAATTTGCGAGGAATCTTGAAAATAAGCATTTAAAACCGTTGGCTTTGTCTGATTAACAGAAAGATTTAGACCAGTTGCCAGAGAAACTAATACCTGAACGCGAGGAATGTTTTGCTCGGGCTTGAAGATCCTACCAGGATATCCCTCAAGAAAACCCATCTCGTAAGCAGTTTGAATCGCGCCATTAGCCCAATAATAGGGAGGCGTATCCACAAACCGAACTCCATTACGTATGGGATTTTTCTGGAAAGCTTTTTGAATCATCGCCGCAAACTGAGCGCGTGTTACTGGCGCGTCAGGACGGAAAGTGCCATCGGGAAATCCTTTAATAACTCCTAGCGCTGCTAAAGGTTCGATGAAACTTTGTGCCCAATTACCCTGGATGTCTGAGAGAAGCGTCTGCTGAGCAACTCGATCCGTCTTTAATTGCTTCTCGTTTGTTATTGCATTCTCCTGCTTTTGTGGCTCTGTGCTTTTTGTAAAATCCTCAGTTAAACTTCCGCTCAATTGACGAGGTTTAGTTCCCAGTAAGGACTGAGATTCTGTTGCAAGATCAGTTTTAGGATAAGTAGCTGTCGTAAAAGGTGGGCTTGCAAAAATTTCAGCAGGTGGTTTTGGATGGTTTGATGTAAATCTAGGAGTATTGGCACAAGCGCTATAACCCAAATCACCAGAGGCGAGAGCAGCCAAAGTATAAGCAGCGACTTTATAAATACGCATAAGCTTAAATGATACTGTTTCCGAAATAAGTAAGTAGTGTTGGGTTTGAAGGCACAGATATTTTGTAGAACTTACTGGAAATCTATATTCCTTGTGCAGTTCCTAATATGGTAGCTATCCTGTTTTCGCACGAAAAAGTTTTTAATTCCTACTTATTTATAAGTCTTTTTTTTTATAATATCCTACGTGTTTATACTAATTTTTTTTTGAGGGGTTAAAGATTTTCAGTAGTTTACACAAGGTGCATTTCTTGACACACGTACATTAGCCATTCGCATGAATAGCACGTAATGAGCGATCGCTCTCCCAATCAACTCATTTTTTGTGGATAACAAAACTCACGCAAACTCTACTCATTCTTAGCGCGGACAACTGTCCTTGTCTTGGTTCACCAGCGTGTATGAGGCTTTCTCCCACGACCAGGCGATCTTCGATCTTCGGTAGCAACGTACCCCTCCTCTCTAAGCAAGCGTGACAAGTAGCGTCTCGCACTCCTAAGAGCGTCATCGGTAGGGAGTCTTCTCACTCAGGGAGACCCAAGGGCGCTCCGAGCGGCTCACGCCTGCTCTTGACGGCGACTGGCGCTCTTGTTTCCCAGGATTTAGTAACTGCGGCGCTTTGGCGCTTTGGATTGTTATTAAGTCACATCGAAAAATGTAAATTCATACCTCTACTCAGCAAAGCCGCTAAATTTATATGATACTTTAGTGCTATTGCTCATTACCAAAGAAGAATTCAGGAGTCAGGAGCCAGGAGTCAGAATGACGCCTGTGCGACTGGTGAAGCAGCGCGGTGAGTCCAGCACTGAATGAGTGTTTCCCGCCGTAGGTGACTGGCGATCTTCGAGCGTCACCCGTAAGGGTCTTGTGGGTTTCCACGCCACTTCCTTCAACGGGGGGAACCCCAACGCTCTTATCCTGCGACGGGAAACCCGTCTTCAGCACTGGCTCCCTCCGGGTGACGCTCCTGCGTCGCTAACGCTGCGCTAACACCAGTCGCCTACGGCGGGAAACCCCTTCGGGTGACGCTCGAAGACTCGCTACCGCTACGCTAACGCCAGATGCCTACGGAGGGAAACCCTCCTGCAGCACTGGTCTCACCGCCTGTAGCGCTGGATTCACCGCAACGGAGTGGCTCCCCATGAGCGACTGCACCAAGCTTTATGGTGGATGAATAATAGTTTAAAGCTGAACGTATTTATTCGTGGAGAAATAGAATTGCGTTGTCACTTTACCGAAACCCCTGAATTCATTCATGGGGTTATTCTGACTTCTGACTCCTTCTCACATGCCTCTACAAGTAAGTTGATGAATAAAATCGGATCAGGGTAAGCGCATCTAAAAATGTAGCTAGTTGTACAGACGTTTAAGAAGAATGAT